>JABDFG010000019.1:933-36687 GCA_013286655.1 Bacteroidota bacterium | reverse complement strand
ATCCTGCTTTAAAGAGGGAGCGTTGGAAGTACTGGATGAATCGGTCAGCAATTTTCCTTCTGCCGCTGCATTTTTTGATTGTGTGCCGCACGTCAACAGTGTGATAAAAAATATCACTATCAAGGATAAAGCAAGGGCTGCCTGATACAATTTGATATCCATCGTAAGAATTCTCCATACGTTATTCAAGAAATTGTTGTAAGGAGTCTTTCTTAACACTACTTTACCTCTTAATATTTTTTGAATTTTAGGATCAGGTTCCGGTAATTCATCGGTATCAAATCGCATACTGCGCTTCAGTAATGCATCCAATTCAAGTTCCCCGTTTTCCATAAGTTTCAATTTAATGGATTAAATAGTTGCAATTTTTCAGATATTATTTTCAAGGTATAATGTATGCGTGATTTAACAGTACCTTCCTCGCAATTCATTATTTCTGCTATTTCTCCAATGGAACGCTCCTCCTGGTATCGTAAAATAAAAGCTGTTTTTTTCTCCGCAGGCAATTCTGACAAAACGGCTTTCAGCGCGTTTTTGAATACCGCCGCATCTATTTTCGCAGCTGAATGGCTAAAGAAATTTTCATCCAAGTAAGAATTGCTCTGTTTGAGCTCATCTATCACTTCTTTAACAATTTCAGTATGCTTGTACATATTCTTACAGATATTATATGCGATGGTATAAATCCAGGTGCGAAAATTTTTTGATCCATCAAATAGTTCCGGTTTCTCGATCACTTTTAAAAATAAATCATGTAAAGCGTCCTGCGCTTTCGGTTTATCATAATTTAACATTCGTATAAAATAGCCTAACAGTTGTTTACCATATCTGGCATACAATTCGTCAAAAGCAAGCGTTTCCCCCTTTTTAAGGTGAAGCATTAACTCAGGATCAGACATGATCGAATATTTACTCACAAAACAAAAATGGATTCTACTTACTAATACAACTCAGAAGTAAAAAGGTTCATTCAGAAGGAAGAAATAATTGTGGAATAATGAATAACACTGAAATTTATTGAGATAAAGCTATGCCTATGTGCTCAAGGAACCAAAATATTAACATTATTTAACCAAGGAGTAGGGGAGGAGTAATCTTGAATGAAAGATTTTCCGAGAAGGATTCAAGGCTCTCCGATAATTTGAGTTTTTTCATTATGAATGAAAATGGCCTGCGTATCTGTAATAGCAATTATTTCATGCTTCAGGCTTTTTCTAAAATCGGCCACTATTTTTTCACGGTGTATACTGTAATGAGGTATGAGTATCGTGTCGGTTAAATTCATTCCCCGAAAATCAGTAATTCCTATATCATTCTCATCAAATGGGCCGGCTGTTTCAATGGTTGGCCCTGTGATTATACTGCCCGCACTTACTCCAACATACGTGAGTCCATTTTCGATCGCCGAGATTAGTTTTTTATCAAAGCCTGTTTCTTTTATTCTATGTAAGAGGTAAAAAGTATTTCCCCCACCTACATATACGGCATTGTACTTACTTAGGTCCGAAAGATCTGAATCCAGATTGTATTCTGTGATGTTTTCTTTTGTAATTCCGTGGGTAACAAGATTATTCTTCGATGCGGATATATATGCTAAGGCCTCTGCTGAATTTGCTCGGCATGCTGTGGGTATATATAGGACTTTTATATCGGAAAGTTCTTTCCCCACCAGATTTTTAAATGCGTGTAAAATCTTTTGATTGGTAAAACCATTGGATGTTAATAGGAGTTTTTTCATTGACGATTTTAGTTCCAATTTTACGCTTCTTTACATTTGCGGTTATGCCGTGGTTATATAGTAATTTTTCCCTCTAAATAGGTTATAGCCTTGCCACTTATTTCTACTCTGTCGCCAACAGTGCATTCCAAAAATCCCTTGCGTTCTGATAATTGAACAGCAGTAAGTTTGTTTTTTCCAATCTCCTTGCTCCAATAGGGAGCTAGAAAGCAATGGTTTGAGGCATACTATTTTCATCTATCCAATGTTCAAGAGGAATGATCGCTGCTGGATTTCCTTCAAAAGTTGCATTTGCAAAGGCGTCTACCTGAAATATTTTTAGTTCCATAAATATTATTGTATGCCTGTTATTATGCAAGTCGGTTTGTGATTAACAGGGAAATTCAGAGAGTTCGCAATGAAACAGCGTTCACGTGCTATTTCATGCAATTCATTTGCTTTAGTAATCATTGACTTTTCCGTAACGGTTACCAGGGGATTTAAGGTTACTTCCGTAAAATGACCCCCGCCTTTCTCCGTTTGTATCATAGTTCCTGTTGCTTTGTCAGTATACGCAACAACAATTATTCCTGCGTCGGCACATAAATGTAAAAACCAAAGCATGTGGCAACTGGAAATGGAAGCGAGCAAAAAGTCCTCTGGGTTATGTTTGGTATTGTCACCGAGGAAGGGTGTGTCTGAGGAACATATCAGATTTACTTTGTTGTCGACAGAAATCGTATGGCTTCTTTCGTAGGAGCGGTAATCGCAAGTCCCTTCCCCTTTGTTTCCGGTCCATTCGACTGTTAAGCGGTAGTTATGTTCTTTGTTCATCTGTGGTTGCGTTTTTAGTAACTAAATATAGTGAAATACCGGTGTATTTGATTTGTTTGCTTTGGGAGTTTGTGCGCTGATTAATTTCAGCATCTTTGTACTAGCTATTTATTATTAAATAATTTATAATCAAGCACATGGCAAAGGTTCTTAGATATCTGATGTTCTCTTTTTTACTGGTGATCATCTGCAATGCATATGCACAGAATGAAAAATTCGAAGGTACAGTGAGGTATTCTCTTATAATGGATACGACAGGTGTGAAAGGTATTCCAGCTCAGGCTGTGAGCATGATGAAAAGCATGGAGATAATCTATAAAATCAAAGGGGACCACTTCCGAATGGATTCAAAAACAATGGTCTCTAATACCGCCGTTATCGCTGATAATAAAAAGCAAACGGCCTTTACTTTAATGGATATGATGGGGTATAAATATCTGATAAAAATAACTCCCGAGGATATGAAAAAAGAAATGGATTCTCCCGCTCCTAAAATAAAATTTCTGGATGCAACAAAGGAAATTGCCGGATATATTTGCAAAAAAGCTGAAGTGACAGTTCCTGAAAATCAACTGATGGGTGAATACACTACCACAGTGTTTTATACTGATAAAATCCCCAATGTAAAGGGATATGGTGCTAAGTTTAAAGAGCTTGACGGTTTTCCGCTCGAATACTCGATTGAGATCAATGGCATGAAAATCCACGTTGCAGCGACGAGTGTCACAAAAGAGAAAATTGAGGAGGAGACTTTTCTAATACCAAAGGGATATAAGGAAACTACCCTGGAGGGATTGCAGGAGGATATGAAGAAAAATATGGGTGCGAAATAATTCGATTCATTGTTAGCTTTTGCTCACAGGTATGTATATATTTGAATGTACTAAAAAATAAAAAAACATGAAATTAGTTTACTCTTTTTCCGTAGCTGTTTGTTTAGCGGGTATTGCTGATGCCCAACCAACAATAACCTCTGCTTTTGCACCTTCCATTGGGGATGTTTTCAATTCCAATATATTGGATACAACGAGTGTTGTACCGGGACCTTCAGGGGCTAATCAGAGCTGGGACTTTTCCAAATTAACCAGTAAGGGTACAAGTTCTACGAGCTATATTGATCCCACTACTACGCCTTACGCAAGTTCTTATCCTGGTACTACAGTCGCAGTGGCCGTTGGGTCTGATTACTATTATTACTCTGCTACTTCTTCCGGTTATTACTATCAAGGTAATCAAAGCGGCACTAAATCAGGCTTTAAATTCAGCAATACGGAGCAGTTAATGGCATTTCCGTTTACCTATAATTCCACTTTCAATGATATCGATTCTGCCCAATTTTTCGGGAGTTTCCCTGGAAATAATGTTTTTGGGCCTGTTTCCGGCCTTGCCGATGCGTACGGTACTCTAAAGGTTCCTGGTGCAATATATACCAATGCTCTTCGGGTGAAATTGAAAGAAGTGTATACGGATACTTCTTTTGGCTTACATAGCTCCTCACACATCACCAGCACCACTTATTCCTGGTATGTATCCACTCAGCACAATCCTGTGTTTACGATCGTTATTAATTCGAGTGTTGCATCTGGTTTGACTTCTGCTCTCAAGTCTGTCAGCATGAGTACCATTACAACTGGAATAAATGAAAGTAAAACGATGGAGATGGGCATGCAACTTTATCCTAATCCTGCAAAGAGTACTAATGCTATAAATATGTCGTATACTATTCATCAATCATCAGATATTGTGATTTCCATATTCAATGCTCTCGGCCAACAAATGACGAAGAGTGTATTTCCAAATCAATCCAATGGTTTTCATACAGAAACTATTCAGTTGAATGGATTAAGCAAGGGTATTTATACCGTTAGAATTCAGGGTGAGAATGCGCTTGCTGTCAAAAACCTGGTGGTTGAATAGCTCGATGGAGCTATTCTGTATTCCTGATTTTTCTCTATAATTTACGATAGGATTTATCCGAATTGCATTCAAGGCAATTGGATAAATCCTTTTTTTATTTAAAATATTGGAAATGTGAAATAATGCGTTACATTTGTACTGTACTAGATAACTAATACAGTATAATATGATTGAATTAAAAAACATCAAATTCAGTTACGGCAAGGGAAAGAAGTTGTTCGAAGATGTAAATCTTACGCTTCACCTGGGAACTATTTATGGCCTTCTTGGAAGAAATGGGGCTGGAAAGTCTACTCTTTTAAAACAGATATGCGGAATGTTATATCCCGAGAAGGGAGAATGTGAGGTATTCGGTTTTGAATCCAGGGATAGAGCACCCGAAATGCTACAGGATCTTTACTTGGTGCCCGAAGAGTTTGAGCTACCGGAAATCAGTATGAAACTTTATGTAAAGATCAACTCCGTATTTTATCCAAAATTTGATCATGAGCTGCTGCACAGCTTGATCGGGGAGTTTGAACTGTTGGAGGGAGAGAAGCTTTCGCAATTGTCCTATGGGCAAAAAAAGAAATTTCTTATTTCTTTCGGTCTGGCTACCAAGGCAAGGTTACTCGTCTTTGATGAACCGACTAACGGCTTGGATATTCCTTCGAAAAGTCAGTTCCGGAAAATAATTGCATCGAGTCTGGATGAAAACAGAATCTTCGTTATTTCAACGCATCAGGTAAGAGATTTGGAAAACCTTATCGATACCATCGTGATTCTGGAGGATGGTAAAATCATTTTTAACAGAAATGTTACTGAGATTTCACAGAGGCTTGCTTTTAAATATAAGCTGGATGAAAATTCCAGTGACGAAATACTTTATTCGGAAGAGATCAGCGGAAAAAGATCGGGTATTGTAAAAAATGTTTCGGGGGAGGAAACTAGGATAGACTTGGAATTGCTTTTTAATGGGGTAGTGAAGAACAGTGAACGTATTAATTCAAAATTTATTAATTAGGAAAGAAAATGGAAAATGGATTCGACACAAAACGACTGATTAATTTTCTCAGAAGAGAAATGACATTAAGCGGTAACTCTTTTAAAGTTTCTGCGGGATCAGTATTTGGAGTTCTTCTCGTCATTTCACTCTATACGGGATATTATCGGCCTCAAAGTACAACGACACTTCCCAAGATCTATTTATTTACACTTTTCCTTTGCGGACTGGTTTTTACCAGCAAAATATTTGCGGAATTGAATAACCGGCAGAAAGCCTATGCTTATCTTACCTTACCCGTTTCTACTGCTGAGAAACTTGTTGGATCCTGGTTATTATCCTCTCCTGCTTTTACAATTCTTTTTTTCATTATATCCTTAATCCTATATTTAATTGCTTGTTTGACTGGAAGCAGCATGAATGTATATACTCAGATTTTTGATTTATATGTATGGAAAAGTATAGCCACTTTTTTAGTAGCACAATCCATTTTCTTCCTTGGAGCCATTTACTTCAGAAAAAATAATTTCATGAAAACATTATTCGCATTGTTCCTTTTATTATTCTTTATAATGATGATTCCAGGCCTTTACAGTGGTTTTATGTTTCGAATAGTATGGGGTCAGAAAGGAGAATCCGGGATTACTACTGTTTTTGATAATGATTTAATGGAAAGTCTGTCTAAGGTGATAAGTTTCGCATTCTGGGCATTATTGGGGCCTTTCATGCTATTGATAAGTTATTACAAATTAAAAGAAAGGCGGGTTTGATATGGAGTTTAAAGAAAAACAAGCAATTTATATTCAGATAGCGAATCATTTTTTTGAAAATATAATAGAAAAAAAATGGCGGGCGGGAGAGAAAATTCCTTCCATAAGGGAGCTTGCTATACAGTTTGAAGTAAATCCCAATACCGCCATGAGAACATTTAATTATTTACAGGATAAGGGTATTATATTTAATAAAAGAGGCCTTGGATATTACGTTACAGATAAGGGATATGAAAAAACAGTTGAATTAAAGAAAGAATTATTTCTCAAAGAAGAACTTCCTGCTTTATTCAGAAACATGAAGCTTCTTGGGCTTAATTTCAAAGACCTTAAAGAATTCTATGATCGGATCTATTAAAATGAACAGTACGTATGGGCATAATTCCATATGGCAAAAAAACCAAAATATATACTCATGAAAACAAGTAATAAACTTTTGTTGCTTCTTTTAATACTAATTCTATCTGCTATTGGAATATTAATTGGGATTGCCAGGAATTACACGCGCAACTCATTCATCCCTCCCAGTGGAGAAATTATAATTGATAAAAGACCTGTTGAAGCTTTTAGCAGGCTTCATGTACAGGGAAAAATAAAGGTAATATTAACAACCAACTCAGCAGAGACATTGGAACTAAAGGGAGATAAGAATTTTCTGAAAAGCATCCGAACTACTTTCCGGGATGGGGATTTATACATAAAAGCGGTTTTTAAAACAAATTCAGACCAGGTGACAACAGTGCTACTGAACACGGCTTCAATTGAAACCTTGGATTTTTCGGCGGGTTCTTCGCTTGAGTGTTCTGATACCATTGTTTCAAAAAAGTTAAACATGATCTTTAACGGTGGATCCCAGGTAAAAATGAAAATTAAGTGTGAGGAAGCTCTGCTTTCCTGTTCCTCCGGGGTAATTATTGAATTAAAAGGTTCTGCGGATTATTTCCGGATTTATTCTTCTCACGGATCTCTCATAGATGCATCCAATCTTATCGCACGCAAAGGAAGTTTGGAAGGGACTAATGGCTCGGTGATGAGCGTAAACATTACGCAAGAAATCGAAGGTACTATCAGTAATGGCGCTGTTGTGAATAACCTGGGAAATCCTCTGATCAATAATGTGGAAGTCAAGACAGGAGCTACCTTCAATAAAAAATGATTTTTCTATTAGCTGAGGTGTCCCATGCGACTCTTAATGGGCTTCTTTTAAGCCACATCATTAAATAATAATTAATTATCGTTTATTATTCTTTATTTATTGTTTATCGATAAATAAAGAATACATTTGTATTGTCATTATTTAACAAAATGTTAAACCAAAAGTACAAACCATGAAAAAAAATGGAATTATTAAATCAGTTACCGGTATAGTAAATATTGCATGGTACAGTACCATTATACTTACGATGGTTTATTTTTCAATGGGTTCATTGCATTTTATTTCCAATCAAGTAGATGCGTCTTGGTTCAAAGGTTGGGAAGGCGACTTTAGTGTTCCGTTTGATATTAGTAACCAGGATATTAAATTTATTGACCGTTTAGATAAGACAAATAAACGGCCTATCGAAACAATTCAGGTGGCGGTACCTTTCCCAAATGGAAATAAAAGTTTAGAGATTATTCTATTTCTTTACCGTTTAGTTGAATTAGCCATAACCTTTGTGATTTTGTTTCATCTTCGGAAAATAACACGAAGTTTTTCTAATGGCTCTCCTTTTATTCATGCAAATCAAAAAAGCATTCAGACTATTGGGTATATGGTAATTTTTGAGTCTGTTTTTTCCTGGATTCTCCAGCCCATTATCGATATTTTATTTCATGTTGATTTTATGTTTCGAGATATCCTTATTGCAAAGTCAGTAGGTAAGATCGAACTGCAATTTGGTTTTTCCTCCCTATTTCTGGGTTTGATTATTCTTGTTATAGCAGAAGTGTTTAAACAAGGGATCGAATTACAGGAAGAAAAGGAATTGACTATTTAATCCTTAACCCAATTTAGTATGCCGATAATTGTAAACTTAGATATTATGCTTGCCAGGCGAAAAATGCAGCTAACAGAGCTTTCTGGCCGTGTGGGGATCACGATGGCAAATCTTTCCATACTTAAACAAAGCAAGGGTAAGGCCATTCGTTTTTCAACGCTGGAAGCTATTTGCCGGGAACTTGATTGTCAGCCGGGTGACATACTTGAATATAGTCCAAAATAAATTTAACATACTAATTGTTCTTTATTAACGTTAGGTCTTTGCACTGCTATAAGAATTCATTATGTATAAATTTTAAATAAATCACAATGAAAAATACCTTATTGACATTAAGTTATTTTATTATAACAGCTTTAACATTCGGACAGGTAATTTCACCGGAATATTACAATCTTGTGGCAAAAGCGGAGTCACTTTATATTGCGAAAAATTATAAGGCTTCTGCCTTTTCCTTTTCAGCTGCATTTGGCTCTAACCATGGCGATGGAACGGTTTACAATAAATTTGATGCTGCCTGTGCCTGGACTTTGGCCAATTATCCTGATAGTGCTTTTTTTACCCTGGAAGAGATTGTTGCGAAATATAATTTCAATGAATATGAAGATGTGCATATCTCAACCAATTCTAACCTAAATCCGTTGCATAATGACAAGCGCTGGAAGTCTCTGCTTGAAACTATAAAGCGAAACGAAGACAAGGCAGAAAGGAGTTTAAACAAACCGCTTGCTGCAGAATTGGACAGTATTTACACTGAAGATCAAAAATATCGCCTAATGATTGATAGTATCCGGAAAAGGTCAGGACAGGACTCAAAAGAAATGAAGGATCTTTGGAAAATTATTAATGAAAAAGATTCGATCAACTTAGTTAAAACAACTACAATTTTGGACAAGTATGGTTGGCTTGGTACAGATGTGGTTGGAGTAAAAGGCAATGCTGCACTTTTTTTGGTCATTCAGCATTCAAAATTAAAAATACAGGAGCATTATCTGCCAATGATGAAAGAGGCGGTAAAAAATGGAAAAGCACTGGGGTCTCAACTGGCTTTATTGGTTGATAGAATTGAAATGAGAAATGAAAGGCCTCAGATATATGGTTCACAACTGCAGATGAAGGATGGGAAATATGGGTTTTATCAGATAGTTGATGAAATAAATGTTAATAAACGCAGGGCTGAAGTGGGACTCCAGCCTCTTGAAGAGTATGCAAGATATTTTAACATCGAATATAAACTGCCATCAAAATGAAAGACATAGTAATTCTCATTTCTATAGTATTAATTCTGGTTTCTTGTGGCAATATTCAAAAGCCGGAAAGTGAAAAAAATAAATTTCAACTCAAGGGGAGACTTCGTAACGCGAAAAAAGGGGAACAACTCTACCTGGAGGAAATAGTATACAAGGGTGTATGGGAATGGCCGCATAAGGTTGATTGTGTCACCTTGGATTCAAATGGGGAGTTTGCATTTTTAAAAGTGAATTCTCCTATAGGCTTTTACCGGCTATCCACTTCTGACACGAATTTTGTTCTGTTAGTTCTTGATTCAGCTCAACAAGTAACGCTAAATGGTGACGCCCGTAATTTGGGTAGTTTTTTAACAATTGAAGGCTCGCCAGATTCAAAGTCATTATGGGAAGTAAACAATACAGCTAATCGTAGTTGTCGAAAGATGGATTCTATTATGCATTCCGTTAAAACAGAAACTCACTCCAATGAGGCGGATAGTGCTTATAATCTGGAAGCTTTGAAATTAAATGAATATTTATTGGATGTCGTTACGAAAAATTCAGCTTCTTTAGTGGCAGTTGCCGCTCTCCGGCAACTTTCTCCTGAAATAAGAAAGGATGGATACGTGGATCAATACAAACTAATTGATGAAATGCTGTCAAAGAAGTATCCTGGGTCTACGCAAGTAAACTCTTTCCACGAGTCTGTTTCTTATATGCTCAAAACGGAGATTGGATCCCCTGCACCGGAATTTTTCTTTGATAGACCTGATGGAAAAAAGCTAGGTCCCTCTTCTTTTAAAGAAAAAATTTTGCTTCTGGACTTCTGGGCTTCCTGGTGCAAGCCTTGCAGGGAAGAGAATCAGAATATGGTCGGAATATATAAAAAATTTCATCCCAGAGGATTAGAGATACTAAGTGTTTCTCTGGACAATGATCAATTGAAATGGATGGAAGCCATTGCTAAAGACAAACTGGAATGGAGTAATGTCAGTGATTTGAAGGCGTGGTCCTCAGAAGCGGTTAAATTATATTCGGTAAAGTTCTTACCTCAAACATTCCTGCTTGGCAAGGATGGGAAAATTCTGGATAAGGGTTTAAAAGGCAAAGAATTGGAAGCAAAACTCGAAGAATTGCTAGCTAAATGATGAGTGTTTCCCGGTTTTTTCATCTTTCCATTTTTGTCGCACTACTGACACATTTTTGTACAGCACAAATAAGTGGAATCAGAGGAAGTATCGTATCCGATAAGGGAGAACCTTTACCATATGTGGGAATATTTGTTAAAACGAGTCATTCCAATACCTCCAGCAATTTGGATGGAAAATTTGAAACAAAAGTACCTCCAGGAATTTATGAACTGGTAATCCAATGTCTGGGTTACCAAACAGAAAGAGAGACCGTAACTGTTAAAGATGACTGGCTGGATCTGAACATTGTCTTGAAATCTGCTGTTTACACGCTCGGGGAGGTTAGAATAAAATTGAAGGATGAAGACCCGGCTTATGCCATTATGCGTAAAGCAATTGCAATGGCCAAATTTTATAAATACCAGGTGCAGGAATATTCTGCGAAGTCTTATATCAAAGGAAGCGCGAAATTAAATCATATTCCCTGGCTCGTTCGTGTATCCATGAATGATTCTGACAAAAAAGTAATTGATACGAATAAAATATTTTTATTTGAAAACATAAGCGACTTGGCTTTCGAGCAACCCAATATTTACAAACAAAAAGTTATATCTGCCACATCAAATTTACCAGTTCCAACTCCAACTCCAATTCAATTTATAAATGGCAGTTTTTATGAGCCAATTATAGCAAGAAGTGTTTCCCCATTATCTCCAAGAGCCTTTGTCTATTATTCCTTCAAATTGGAGGGTTCATTTTACGATGGCAATCATGAGATTAATAAAATAAGAGTGATTCCGAGGTCTAATGGAGATGATGTATTTGAGGGGACTATTTATATAGTTGATAATCTTTGGTGTATTAAAAGTTTGCAATTGACAACTACACACGAAGGTGTAACATACGTATGTACCCAAAACTACACAGAAGTTCAGGATAAAATATGGATGCCTTTATCCCAAATCTATACCATTTATGGAACTGTTTATGGATTGGGATTTGACTTAAAGTATCAGGCAACAATTAACAATTATAAAATAAAGTTGAATAAAGCACTTCAATTGCCACCTGAAATTATAGACGAAAAAACAGAAAAAGAAAAACTTCCGGAAACTTCATCTGTCAAAGCCAAAAATGAAAAGGATATTGAGACCTTGTTGAATAGTGATAAGAAGTTTACCCGAAAAAATATGCGAAAGCTAATGAAAATGTATGAAAAGGAAGAAGCAAAAAAGGAAAAGGAACCGGAAATGGTATCAAATTCAACAATGGAAGTAGACTCAATGGCTTATAAAAAGGATAGTTGTTATTGGGCAGAAGAAAGAACAATCCCACTCACAGAAAAGGAAAATAAAAGTTATAGTAATAAAGACAGCCTGGTTAAAATTATTATTGCTACAAAACACGAAATTGATTCTACTGCAAAATCATCAACAAAAAGAATTTTGAATACCATACAATATAAAATTGATTCTACAAGCGAAATAAATTGGGTGTATTTAAGTGGTAGTTTTAATACTGTTGAAGGTGTTGTTTTTAAATCAAACCTTATTTATAAAAAAGAATTTCAGAATAAAAATATACTTACCGTTGAACCATTTGCAAGGTATTCATTGGCAAGAAAGGACTTTACCGGTAAAGGTTTGGTGTCTTATCAATATGGGAAAGACCAGGCATCAGGAAGTATTTCATTGGAGGGGGGAGAAGACAGGACACAGTTTAATTCGGCCAATCCAATTAGTGAGGCTTTGAACACTATAACAACGTCTCTATGGGGCTATAACTATATGAAAATTTACGAAAAGAATTATTTTAGGTTAGCTCTCGCTCAAAAAGTTACAGAACATTTTTATTTTAATGTAACCGGGGAATTAGCCAATCGAATGATGTTAAGTAATTCTCCTGCTGTTTTTCCCGCTTTCAATTGGAGGAAGGAATATTTTACATCCAATTCTCCCGTAAACAATGAAATTGCTTCAACAAATTTTCCAGCAAATGAAGCATTTATAACCCAATTCTCATTAAAATATTATTTAAGAAAGGAATACAAAATCAGGAATGGCATCAAGCAGGAAGTTCAGGGTTCGGCGCCTGTATTCACATTAAAGTATAAAAAGGGCTGGAAGGACATATTAAACAGCGACGTTGATTTTGATTTACTTGAATTGGGAGTAAGCTGTAAATCTAAAATTGGAATCCGGGGAATTTTGGAAACACGGATTAATTTTGGCGATTTTGTAAATAACAATAAAATGTATTTTATGGACTTCCAACATTTTATGGGTAATAGCACTATTATTCAGGAAAATGATAATGGATTCCGGTTACTGGATTATTACAGATACTCCACGGATAAGTATTTTGCCACAGGTTCCGTAAATCTTTTACCACGCAAACTATTGATAACACAATTTGTTTTACCGCGCATGTCGGGCCTGAAAGAAGAGGTGCTCTTCAATTACTTATATACCCCTTCTTTAAACAATTATGCAGAGCTAAGTTATGGTATTGACCAGATCTTCCGCCTTTTTAAATTTGAGATTGTTACTTCCTATGATAATTTTCATTATCAGTCTGTAGGCTTCAGAATCGGACTTTCCACCAAACTGAGCTCACTATTCGGACGTTCGGATAAATACTGATGATCCCGAATTAAGATAAAAAGACGGACTGATCTGGTTCTAAAAATGATAATCCAGGGAAATATTTCCGCGATATAAACCAATTGATGGGGCGGTATTTATTCTCCAAACAATCGGACCTCCGGTATAAGTATAGAAATTACCTAAATAAACCAATCCACCTAATTCTGCTGTTATCGACCAGCTATCATTCAGTCTCCGGCCGAACTTGTAAAATATTCCAAGTCCATCGCCTTGCCCGAAGGTTCCTCCCTTTTTCATTCCTATAAATTCACCGGAAATTTTCGAGGATTGCGAAATGAAACCAACCAGGTCTGCTCCAAAGGCCAACAGGTAATTGTCACGCCGGTAACTATCCTGTATGCCCACATTAAACATGTATAATGAATTCGATGAAAGGTCTGTAAATGTAAGACCTATTCTGGTTTCTATGGATTTTTCTACATGGACATAATGAGTTTTGGAATAAAATTCATGCCAGTAATCCAGCTGTAAAGCGGGTACAGGTGAGGCGTTATGAAGAGGATTAAGTATGGGTAGGTTAAGTCCTGCCCCAAATTCGTTGATAAAATTGAACTGAGCCAGACCCGCCAAAGGAAAGAGAACGATCCAGTAGAAAAGTAGCTTATTCATATGTGCTGACCAAATTTAAATAAACAGGATCTGTTATCCAATTCATATCAAATTTTCTTAATCCGTCAGAGTGTTTTTACTCAGGCCCATACTTTTGTTCCTTCGCTGCAATTCGAACAAATATCGATTTCTTTGCGGGAACGTAAAACAGCAGAACGAAAGTTATGGTATGCGGTATCTTTCCAGATCTGTTTAAAAGTGGCTTGCTTCAGGTCGCCCATCTGGTGCCGGGCATCCTTGTCAAAACAACAAGGTACCAATAGGCCATCCCAGGTAATGACGGTCGAACTCCATAATCTCCAGCAGTGGTTATCCAGGTTGTTTTTAATGGAAAAAGTGCCGTTCTTTTCTTTTTTGTAACGGGAATACCTGGAATTTTCTGGAATCAAATGATGGCCATGTTTGTAATCGTATACCTGGGCTGTTTTAAAGCGTACTTCTTCCACCTCCAGGTCCCGGGCTAATTGCATAATATCCTTTGTCTGATGTTCGTTTGGTTTTACGACTAAAAACTGGAAAATAATGTGTGGGGTCTTTGAACGCAATTTTCTTTTCCACCGGATAACGTTCTTAGTTCCTTCGATTACTTTTTCAAGGTTGCCTCCGATTCTGTAAGATTGGTAAGTTTCCTGTGTAGTTCCATCAATGGAAATAATCAAACGGTCAAGACCGGATTCAATCGTTTTGCGGGCGTTTTCGTCATTGAGGTAATGTCCGTTTGTAGAGGTTCCGGTATACATTTTTTTTCCGGAAGCATAGGCGACCATTTCTAAAAAATCAGGATTTAGATAGGGTTCGCCCTGAAAATAAAATGTCAGGTAGTAAACATTTTTATAAATCGTATCAATCGTTTCTTTGAAAAAACCGGAGTTTAACATTCCCGTAGGTCTTGTAAATTCCCGCTTTCCGCTTGGACATTCGGGACAACGAAGGTTGCAGGAAGTGGTGGGTTCAATTGCGATGCTGATGGGAAGGCCCCAGTGTATGGATTTTCCCGATAGTTTGGAAAAGAAATAACTGGAAATAACCTTTAGGGCATTCGTGCTTCTGCTAAAGCTGAGTTTCGATAAAAGATTTATTTGGTCGTTTATCTGCAATTCAGCTACTGTATGCAAATTTTCGAAACAGAAAGATACTGTTGCTGTCCATCGTATATTTTAAGAATGTACATACCCGCAGCCAGGTTGTTTCTTTGTAGTTGATACTGAGGTTCATTCGACTCATTAAAGGTCAGTTTTCTGCCTGCCAGGTCGTCCAATTCTATATAATGCCTGCCATTGGTGGTAAATTGTATCGTGCTAAAATCGTTGAATGGATTGGGAAATACATTTACTCCACCTGGCTTAGCATAATTGGCGATACCAGCCGGAACAGGTCCTTTCTTGCCAAATAGGTTAATGTTATCCAGGTATAAGTTGTTCAGATGTGTACTAACGTTGTCGCTCCTGAATTTGATGATCGCATTTTTGCTGGAGGCATATGCGCTGAGGGAGACCGTATCCGTTCTCCAATTATTCAGCTGTAGTTGGCTGACAGGAAACGAACTGGCCGTTCCGGATACCGTCGCAAGTGAATCACCTGACTTGTGATAGATGAGATGGAATGTGTGACCACAATCGGTTGAAATAAGCACCTTCAGGGTATCATAAGGTCCGCTGGCAGATGCCAATTCGGTTGCGATGTCGAAAGTCATTCGTGGAGCACTATCCGAAGTCAGATCAATTGATTTAGTGGTCAGTTCAGCAAATACGTCTTGTCCGGTAATTACAGGAAATTCACCGAGCAGGAATTCCGCTTCCTGACCAAATTTACCGCTGAGGACAGGAGCAGAGCTCAGGCTTATTTTTGCCCATGGATATTGACCTCCCTGACTATTTATTGCTGCAGATGAGTCAAATAAAGTAGTTGAATTTTCAAAACCGTCGAATAAAGGAAGACTTATTCCTGTTGGGCCGTTTAGTAAAAAATTCAGACTCGCAGCATCATTGGAAGGATTGCCGTCTACTCCATTATTGGGAGAAGAAGTAGCTACCGAAAAATGATGTGAGGCCTCATTACCGCTGACAGGAACCGAGGGTAAACTGACCGTTGTCGAAGTTAAGGGAGCAAGGATACCCTTCCACAAATAGGTTTGTACAGCACCATTGTCAATAGTGTAATTGATAATTACAGAATCCAATTGCGTGGATCCATGATTCATTAAATTTACGCTCGGATTAACCGTTGTATCGCATTGCCAGGATAAAGGTTTATGAACGTCCAATATTCCGGCATCTAAGGAAGGCATCCCGACACAATTCCGGCTGGCAAAAAAGTTCATTTTCTGCTGTGCCGTACTATATGGGATCTGATGTCCCATGCCCGGTTCAGTAGTAAAGCTGATAATTGCATTTGAATCCAATAATACCTGGTATAAATAAGTATCCGCGGGGTACAATGCATCGATCGAGCCATCTTCCAGGCAAATGGGAATCTTTTTTGCATTTGAATAAAAGTATTGTATCGCAGTCTGGTTATTAATCTCTGCATAGGTATCAAGTGCGGGGGCCCATAGAATCAAACCTTTCCATAAATTATAATCTTTCAATCCATAATATAAAGCGACTTCTCCTCCTTGGGAAAAGCCGCATAAATAAATGTTATTCGTGTCAATATTGTACCATTTCATGGCCGAATCACGTGCAACTCCGGCTGCGCCATTGTCTGTCGGACCAAAACCATACGCATAGCCACTACCCACAGAAAAGTTTCCTTCCGGACAAACAACAATACAATTATGAAAAGAGGAGGTGTTCATATCTGATAAGGAGTCAAACGCAGGGGTCACAAAATTGGGACTTTTATCTCCTGAACCATGAAGAGCCACCAGAAGGGTAGTGGGTTTAGTTGAATCGTAACCGGGTGGAATATGGAAATACAGTAATGTTCGTACCCCTTTATAAGTTCCATATCTGCTGGTGTCTTGTTTGGCTTTGGAAAACGAAGAAAAAGAAAAAGCTGTGAAAAACAGCAGTGTTAAAAATAGCGGAAGTAAGGTGATTTTTCTCATAAGCATTGAATTATGATTTGAAAATTTCTGAAACGATACACCCCCATGAACTAACTATTCGGGCCTTATAAAAATACCACAAACTATCATGAGAAGCAAACTTCGCTCTTGTTTTTTGGAAGGTATTTCCACCCCCTCACCTTTGCCAGATTGAAAAGAATGATTAATTTGGTAGTAGATGAGAAAAAAAATTGGGTTTGAGTTTTTGAGGACGTTAATGGTTGCTATTCCTGTTTTTGTTTCCTTTTGCTCCAGGGCTCAGCCAACCTTTCCCTGCGACAGTGCATCCCGTCTTTATTTTTTTCAGGATACTTTAACCAACGGTTCTTTATCTTACATAAGTGGTTATACTACGGGATCACCAAAAGTTACTTTTGTTTTCGAAATGCCGACTCCTGAGCACAATGCGTTGGGCGCTAATCCTAAAGACGGATATCTTTATTATATAAACAATGTGAACGATTCGCTGATGCGTCTGGATGCTTCGGGGAAAGCTAAATCAGTCTGTTATCTTGGAATTGTTGGTAATAACGGGGTTTATGGCTGCTTTGATCCCTGGGGAAGGTATTGGACGGTTACTTCAACCAATCAGCTTGTGGCAATAGATATTAATTCGGGAAATACCCTAAAAGGTCCTTATGCAGTCAGTATTAATACCTGGGCTGATATTGTTTTTAATCCCTATGATTGCTATTTATATTGTGGTTCCATCAGATGTGACACGAATGGAACTGTTGATGCTTCTTATCATGGCATCAATTTTAATCCAAGCGGCAATTATTATGGGGCTGTCGCTATTGGAACGGATGGAAATATTTATGGTATAGCCGGTACAGGCACTCCCTCTTCTCCGGCAATCGGTAATTTATCGGAGATTAATCTTACGACGAATACCTCGTCTGATGTGTTCAGCTTTAACGGACCTTATTCCGGACAAAGCGATATGGCCTCGTTTATCTGTTTTAATCTTGCGGCTGCTTTCAAAAATACGCCTGCTTCGCTTTGTACGGCTCCTTTTAATGTTTCTTTCGCTGACCAAAGTTCCGGGAAAGTTATTTCCTGGGCCTGGGATTTTGGTGATCCTTCTTCCGGAATTCAAAATACCTCTACCTTGCAAAATCCGGTGCATACTTATAATCAGGCGGGATCATACTCCGTTAATTTAGTCGTATCCGGAGGGGCCTCAAAAATATGTTACATTTTAAAAGATTCCGTAAAATTGACTGTCAATCTTGGAATCAGCATAACGTCAACACAAACTAACCCTGTTTGTAAAAAGGATGATAATGGAACTGCCACTGTCACTGCAACGACGGGTTCTGCACCTTATACCTATAACTGGTCCTCGCCCGGAGGAACATCTAATACCTTGAGTAATCTGGCTCCTGGTATTTATACGGTAACCGTAAGCGATTCCAAGGCTTGCCAGGGAATTGCCACGATTACAATCACTGCGCAAAGTGCGGTAAGTGCAGGATTTAGCACTAATCCAAGTCCAACGGCGCTCGTTAATGATACGGTTCATTTTACGGATCAGTCTGTTGGTCCGACAAAATGGTCCTGGAATTTTCAGGATCCCTCTTCTTTACAGAAAGATAGTTCGGCTTTGCAAAATCCTGTTCATGTTTTTGATAAGCCTGGTTATTATTGTGTCTTGCTTACCGTTAGTAATGGAACATGCATGGATACCGTTTCTCATTGTTTACGAGTGACTTCAAAGGATTCGATATTTGTTCCCAACGTGTTTTCGCCTAATGGAGACGGGAAAAATGATCAGTTTTATTTTACAACAACGGGGATAGAAACTTTGAATTACAGCATCTATGATCGCTGGGGCTTATTACTATTTGACGGAAGTATAAATACGAGATGGGATGGCAGAACTAAAAGTGGAGCGAGCGTTCCCGATGGTACGTATTATTATATCTATAAAGCACAGTCGTATGATGGGAAGTCGTACAAAGGCTCTGGATTTGTAGAGCTGATCAGAAGCAACAAGTAATTTTGGAGAATCAAAATTATTGGAATACACGTTCCGCTAAAATTCACATTTCCGTTTCTATTACATTTATCCTGGCATTCGCGTCTGTTGTTGCTTTTGCCGGCAAAGATCATTCAAAAGAAAACGTTGATCCTGAGCTGGAGTCAAGCGTACAAAGCTGGATGCAAAAAAAGGGAGGACTTCATTTTGCGGAGAATAAAGGTCAAATGGCCGATTTACAAGACGGCTATTCTGCAGTGGAGAATAGAGCAGGTAAGTGTGCCGCAGATACGGACCTATTGTTTAAAGCGAGTAATGAGGGATTGGATATCTACATTACTACAACTGGCCTGAGTTATGTGTTTAACACTATAGAAAAATCTGAGATCCCGACCTTAGACAATTCAATTAAATTATCTTCTCATCATACCCAGCATGAAAACGAACGTACGATTGTTCACTATTGCCGTGCGGATATGGAATTAGCCGGAGCGGATATCAGAAAAGAAAACGTCCTGAAAGAATTACAAATGGATGATCGCACAGATTATTATCTTGCTCAATGTCCGGAGGGTGTAAGGGACGTGCACAGCTATGAAAAGATTACGATCAGAAATGTGTACCCTGGAATTGATTGGGTGCTTTATTCAGTACCAAGTACGGAGTCTTTCGTAGTTAGTAAAACGAGCACATCGCCAGATTATACCGGACTAACCACTAACGACCAACGACTCAAGACTAATACGGGTGGCTTTAAATATGATTTTATTGTGCACCCGGGAGCTGATCCTTCTCTCATACGGCTTCGGTATAAGTGGACAGACAAACCTTTATTACAACGAGACGGTTCCTTGAAAATCAGAACTCCTGCGGGTTATCTGGAGGAAGGTCCACCTGTAAGCTATCAGGATAATAAGAGGCATAGAATAACTACCAGCTACGTTTTACAGGGAGATGAGATAAGATTAATACCAGGTAAGTATGATCCAGGCGTTACGCTGGTAATAGATCCCACTTTGATCTGGGCAACTTATTACGGAGGAAGCAGCAATGATGAAATCAATTCTGTTCATACGGATGGTCAGAATGTATGGGTGACCGGATCTTGCACTTCCAATGGATTTCCAACGCTTAGCCCTCCCGGAGGACAAGCTTATTTCCAGGGAAGTTTTGTAGGGAAAGTAGATTTAATTATTCTTCAGTTCAGTAGTTGTGGTCAACTTATCTGGTCAACTTATTATGGAGGAAGTCAAATTGATATCGGCCAATCTATTTGCAGCGATGGCAGAAACGTATGGGTGACCGGATCAACTAGTTCGGCCGATTTCCCACTCCAGATTTTTCCGGGTGCTTACAATCAGGTTTTTTCGGGTGGGGCCGGAGTCACGAATGCATTTGTTTTACAATTCAGTTGTGCCAGTAACAGTTTGATCTGGGCTACCTGTTATGGGGGTAAAAAGACGGATATTGGAAATTCTATCAGTAGTGATGGGATTCATGTATGGGTGACCGGACAAACAAGTTCAACCGATTTTCCCTTACAAGCTATTGCCGGAGCCTATAATCAACCGGCAAAGGGAAGTGGACTGACAAGTGATGCTTTTCTTTTACAGTTTAGTTGTAGTGGAGGAGTCCTGATCTGGGCCACGTTTTATGGAGGAAATGATCTGGATTATGGTACTGCCGTTAACAGTGATGGGACAACTGTATGGGTAACGGGCTATACGCAATCAACTAATTTTCCTGTTCAGTTCCTTGCCGGGGCCTATAATCATCTTGTTACAAATGGTGGCGGCGATGCTTTTATTTTGGAGTTTGCTGTAACCGGAACAAGAACCTGGGCCAGTTATTATGGGGGTAGTGGGTCTGATGTGGGGTATTCGATCTCGAGCGACGGGAAAAATGCATGGCTCACGGGAGTAACCGAATCCATAGACTTTCCTGTTTTGTCTCCTGCTGGTGCTTTCACTCAACCGTTGTTGGGAGGCGGAGGCAGTAATGCGTTCATTTTGCAGTTGAGTTGTGTTAACAGCTCTCAGATCTGGTCGACTTATTATGGAGGAAGCGGAATAGATGCAGGCAACTCCATTTCCAGTGATGGAACGAGTGTCTGGGTCTGTGGGCAAACCGGTTCCTCGGACTTTCCGACCGAAAGCTCCGGGTGTGGCTATTTCCTGGGAACACCGGGCGGAGGAAATAATGTATTTATTTTGCAGTTTACGACAGCCGGAGTCCGGAAATGGGCTACTTTTTACGGAAATGATTCTGAAAATGACGGAAGTTATATTTCCAGTGATGGCAACAGTGTATTTGTATCCGGAGATGCATACATTGGAAGCACTTATCCCACCCGGTTCCCTGTAGGAACGTATGCCGACAGCATTATCGGAGGAGGAGTAACGAATGAAAATGTAATTATTGCGAAGTTTAGCATTTTATGTTCCAGTCTCCTGCTAAGTCCGGATATGGCTACTTGTGCGGGAACCTCTGTCATTCTTAATGCAAGTGGGGCAAGCAGTTATAGTTGGACTCCCCCTGCAGGTTTAAATGCTACTACCGGTTCGTCCGTAATGGCTGATCCGGATTCCACGACTACTTACACCGTGACAGGTCTATCCGCCGGTTGCCCTTTTGCAAGTGCTGCCGTAAGGGTAAACGTTTTGCCTGAGCCGGCATTGATGGCAATAAGTACCAACACTTGTCAAGGTGAAACGAAGGGGCTAATCAAGCTAAGCCCAACCCTGGCAGGTGCTATTTATAAGTGGAGCAACGGTTCTTCGGGTTTAATGGTCACCGGCCTGGATACGGGCACTTATACGATTACGGTTACCGATGTAAATGGTTGCACGGCAACAACCTCTGCCAGTATTTTGCAGTTACCCGATCCGATACCAATCGTAGGAACGGAGAAAACAATTAGTCAGGGTCAAACGGTTCAATTAGTGGCAAATGGAGGAACCCGATACTTATGGGCACCTTCGGCATCTTTGAACAACGACACTATCTACAATCCCATCGCGAATCCGAACCAAACGACCAGCTATCGTGTGATCGTAAGGGATGTAAATAATTGCTCGGCAATCGATAGTGTATTAATAACTGTTGTCAGTTGTGAGGCTTCGCAGCTATTTATACCAACGGCCTTTTCTCCCAATGGTGATGGTGACAATGATATGCTTTATGTAAGGGCTCCAGCCTGTATCACAGCATTTAGGATGCAGGTGTATGATCGCTGGGGGGAATTGGTATTTGAAACAACAGACAGGTTAACGGGTTGGGATGGTACATTCAGGGGAAAAGAGATGGATCCGGCTGTTTTCGTATATTATCTGACAGCTACGTTATCGAACGGGCAGAAAATTTCCGGAAAGGGGAATGTGACATTATTAAAATAGAATTGCGTTACTCAGATTCTATCCAGAATACAAAAACTGTAACTGTATTTATGTTTGTCATCAGCCGGCAGATCGAGCCGGCTGATTTCTTTCCATTTGTTTCTGTCGACTACAGGAAAGTATGCATCGCCTTCAAAGCTGTGATGAACTTCGGTGATGTATAATTTATTGGCAAGAGACATGGTTTGCTTATAAATTTCTGCTCCGCCAATAATGAAAACTTCCGTTTCTGCTTTTTTTTGGGCTATTTCAATGGCCTGTTCAATGGAATGAGCAATGAGTGCTCCGGGAGCGGCGTAATCGCTTTGCCGGGTGACAACGATGTTCGTCCGGTTGATGAGGGGCCTGAATTTTTCGGGAATGGATTCATAGTTTTTACGGCCGGTGATAATGCAATGACCCTCGGTGATCTCTTTAAAATATTTCATGTCGGCAGGAAGACGCCAGATTAATTGGTTGTCTTTGCCGATCACATTGTTTTCTGCAACGGCGGCTATGGAAGAAATTAGCATTTATATAGCAACCGGAGCTTTAATGTGTGGATGCGGATCGTAGTTTTCCAGTGAAAAATCTTCAAATGTGAAATCAAAAATATTTTTCACTGAAGGATTGATCTTCATGTTTGGAAGAGATCTTTTTTCCCGGGATAATTGTAATTGGGTTTGTTCCAGATGGTTTAAATACAAGTGAGCATCTCCCAGGGTATGAACAAAGTCTCCATAAGCAAGCCCGCATACCTGGGCGACCATCATGGTTAGCAGTGCATAAGATGCTATGTTAAAGGGGACGCCTAGAAATATGTCAGCGCTGCGCTGGTAAAGCTGACAACTCAGTTTTCCATCCGCTACGTAAAATTGAAAAAAGGCGTGGCAGGGCGGAAGTTTCATTTTTTCTATTTCTCCGACATTCCAGGAACTAACAATCAAGCGGCGGGAATCCGGATTTTTCTTTATCTGTTCAATCACCTGGCTGATCTGATCAATGTGTCTTCCGTCGGCTGTCGGCCAGCTTCTCCACTGATAACCGTAAACGGGACCAAGGTTTCCATTTGCGTCTGCCCATTCGTCCCAGATACTTACTCCTTTTTCTTTCAGATAGCTGATATTGGTTTCTCCTTTCAGGAACCAAAGCAGTTCATGTATAATGGATTTGGTATGTAGTTTTTTAGTTGTAAGGAGGGGAAACCCGTCCTGTAAATTAAAGCGCATCTGGTAACCAAAAACGCTGATGGTTCCAGTCCCTGTCCGATCTGTTTTTTTTATGCCATGTGCTACAACATGGCGCATCAGGTCATGGTATTGCTGCATTAAGATTTTTTTCTATTGTTCAATTCGTCGCGTAACTGGGAGGCCCGTTCATACTGTTCCTCTGCGAGTGCTTTGTTAAGCAGTTCCTTCAGCTCTTCGGTAGATTTTTTCCGGATATCGCTTTCCTCTTCCTTTTTTTCGGCTAATGAGGGTTCTTCCACAGCGGGGGCAACTTCACCGGAACCTGTATTTTCATCTTCTAAAATAATGCCGGCGGAAGAAAGAATGAATTCGTACGTAAAAATGGGGCAGGCAAAACGAACCGCGATCGCAATGGCATCCGACGTACGGGTATCAATTTCCACCTCCTTTTCGCCATTGTCGCAGATCAGTTTGGCAAAGAAAATACCTTCTACCAGGTTATAAATGATGACTTCCTTGACGGATACGTTGAAGGCTTCCGAAAAACTTTTAAAAAGATCATGTGTAAGGGGCCGGCTGGGAGTCATTTTTTCGAGCTCAATAGCGATGGCCTGCGCCTCAAAGCCCCCGATAATGATTGGCAGGCGTCGTTTCCCTTTGGCTTCACCCAGAACAAGTGCATACGCTCCGGATTGGGTCTGGCTGTAAGATAAACCAACGATATCCAATTTTAATTTTTTCAGTGGTGGCTGGTTTTAAATGTTTTTACTGCTTCGATAAGTCTTGGAACGACTTCGAAGGCATCTCCGACGACACCATAATCAGCAGCCTTAAAGAAAGGTGCCTCCGGATCAGAATTGATCACTACGATAACCTTGGAGGAACTCACACCTGCCAGATGCTGTATGGCGCCTGAGATTCCGATGGCAATGTATAAATTTGGTCCGATGGTAATTCCTGTCTGTCCCACATGTTCGTGGTGCGGTCTCCAGCCAATGTCCGCTACCGGTTTAGAGCACGCGGTAGCAGCTCCTAACAGGTTGGCCAGTTCTTCGATCATACCCCAGTTCTCCGGACCTTTTAAACCGCGTCCCGCAGATACAACCAGCTCTGCCTCTGTCAGCGCAATTTTGCCCGAAGTTTTTTTAACTTCCTTAACGGAAGTCTTAAGGTCGCTGTCCTTTAGTGCAGGAACAAATGCTTCCAGGGAAGCAGTACCTTCGCCGCTGATCACACGAAATGCATTTGGTGTCAAAGCAAGTACTTTCTGGTCGGATGTGATGACCACATCGGTCAGACCTTTTCCGGAAAAACATTTTTTTCGGACGGTGAAAGGGGCAGTAGCAGAGGGTAGAGCGGTTGCTCCAGCTACTAAGCCCGCTTTCAGGCGGGCTGCAATGCGACCGGCAATATTTTTTCCGGTATAAGTATTCGATATGACGATGACCGTGGCCACTTCTTTCTGAGCTGCTTCTGCCACAATGTTTCCATAAGCCTGGGCAGCAAGCGTGTTGAGTCTATCATTCTTTACATTCAGCACTTTGCCTGCACCATACTTACCCAGACTTTTCATGTCTTCCTCACTTACATTCCCAATGACAAGGGCGGTGGTGCTGGTCGAAAGTTGTTTGGCTATTTCATTGGCATAGGAAACGGCTTCAAACGTTGATTTTTTGAATTTTCCATCCCAGTTTTCGGCGAATACGATTACGGACATACTTTAAATTACTTTTGCTTCTTGATGTAATAACTCAACTAACTCGTTCATCTTATCCGCCGCTACCATTTTACAGGCTTGTTTGGCGGGTGGCATTGCATAGCTAACGGAAGCCGTCAGTTTAGTACCTGAAGAAGGTTCCGTGATCTGTAAGGGTTTTGTACGGGCTGACATAATCCCCCGCATATTTGGAATACGTGGTTCCGACAGTCCTTTTTGAGCACTCGCAACAAAGGGAAGCGAACAAGAAACGACTTCTTTACCTCCATCTATTTCACGTTCAAGTGTGACCTCTGTTCCACTGATATCAATTTTAGTAACAACACAAACGGAAGGCAGATCCAACATTTCTGCAAGCATCCCGGCTACTTGTCCACTATTGTAATCGATCGATTCCCGCCCAGTCAAAATAACATCAAATGGATTTTTCTTTACTACTTCCGCGATCTGGGAAGCAACAAAAAAAGCATCTTCCGGTTCGGCATTGATACGGATGGCCTCATCGGCTCCTATCGCAAGCGCCTTACGGATGGTTGGTTCTGTACCGACCGTTCCCACGTGAATAACGGTAACCGTACCTCCAAGTGCTTCTTTCAGTTCGAGGGCTCTGGTTAACGCAATTTCGTCATAAGGATTGATAATGAACTGGACTCCGGCTGCGTTCAGCGCTTTTCCTTCGATAAAAGTTATTTTCGTAGTGGTGTCAGGAACCTGGCTGATACAGACTAAAAATTTCATATAGAGGGACTGTGGATTATCAGGTTAAAATTAAAGGATGACAAATTTAACCATTACAAATGGATTAAAAAAGGGCAGGAAACAGAAAAATCTTTATATTTGCTCCTAGTGTTTACTGCCAGATTTCAATAAAACCTCAATTCATTTTTTAACTAATACCTAAAGCTATTAAAACAACACCAACTAAAATAGTCAAGAACGACCTTTCTTCAATGGACTACAATTCGGGTCTTCCCCATTTGGTGCTTCCGGAATACGGCCGTAATATTCAGCGCATGGTTGAATTTGCGATTTCGGTCAAGGACCGTGATGAACGTAATAAAGTGGCTCAGGCGATCATTGCTGTGATGGGGCAGCTGAACCCTCATTTGCGGGATGTAACCGATTTTAAACATAAACTGTGGGATCATATTTTTATCATTTCTGATTTTAAGCTGGATGTGGATTCTCCTTATCCACTGCCGACGCGGGAAACCTTCATTACCAAACCTGACCGGATCAGTTATCCTTCCGGAAAAATTAAGTACAAACCTTATGGGAAGGTGCTGGAAGGCATTATTGCCAAAGCCCGTGAATATCCTGAAGGTGAAGAAAAAACGTACCTTATTGAAGTGATTGCCAATCTGCTAAAACGTTCCTACCTTACCTGGAACCGGGATTCGGTGAATGATGAGGTGATCTTAAAACACCTGGAGGAATTATCGGACGGAGAACTTAAATTGCAGGATGCTTCCAAATTAAGTCATACCAACGATATTCTGGCCCGGAACCGAACCAAAAAGTTCGGTGATAATAATAACAATAACAATGGGGGCGGAAGCGGAAGTGGGAAACATGGTAAGGGAGGACATCGCCACGATAACAAACACGGGGGCAAATTCAAGCGTAATAATCCCTATAAAGGAGATCGATAAGCATGGCTTCATTTGAAATTACCGGAGGGCATGAGCTGAGGGGTGAACTGGTTCCTCAAGGCGCAAAAAATGAAGCGCTTCAGGTACTTTGTGCGGTACTGCTTACCTCTGAGAAAGTCACGATCAGCAATATCCCGGATATTGTGGATGTGAACAAGCTGATCGACCTGCTGGGCTCTTTGAATGTGAAGATTGAAAAAACAGGCCCGGAAGAATATACGTTTCAGGCGGATGATGTTAATACCGGATTTTTTGAATCCCCGGAATTTAAAAAGAAGGGTTCTGCACTGAGAGGATCTATCATGATCGTCGGGCCGCTCCTTGCCCGTTTTGGTAAAGGCTTTATTCCAAAACCGGGTGGAGATAAGATCGGAAGAAGACGTCTGGACACACATTTTATAGGGTTTCAAAATCTTGGAGCAAAATTTACCTATGATCCCGAAAGTGAATTTTACAAAGTAGAAGCAAAGCGTCTGAACGGAGCTTATATGCTGTTGGACGAAGCTTCCGTTACAGGTACCGCCAATATTATTATGGCTGCTACCCTCGCGCAAGGTACAACCACTATTTTCAATGCTGCTTGTGAACCTTATGTACAGCAGCTTTGCAAAATGCTCAATAAAATGGGGGCCAAAATTTTGGGAGTGGGATCTAATTTGGTGACCATCGAAGGTGTAGGTTCTTTAAGGGGCTGTTCTCACCGGATATTGCCGGACATGATCGAAGTGGGTAGTTTTATTGGTCTGGCGGCGATGACCAAAAGCGAAATTACGATTAAGGGAACCGGTTATGATCACCTGGGAATTATTCCGGGCGTGTTTCAAAGACTCGGCATTCAACTGGAGCGAAGAGGCGATGATATTTTTATTCCCAAACAGGAAAGTTATGAAATTGATACGTTTATTGATGGTTCCATTTTAACCGTTGCGGACGCTATCTGGCCTGGCTTTACGCCTGACCTATTGAGTATCGTATTAGTGACAGCCACACAGGCAAAAGGTACGGTTCTTATTCACCAGAAAATGTTTGAAAGCCGCTTGTTTTTTGTGGATAAGCTCATGGATATGGGTGCGCAGATTATACTGTGCGACCCTCACCGGGCAACAGTGATCGGGCTTAACCGCCAGCATAATCTCCGGGGTATTTCTATGACTTCTCCCGATATCCGGGCGGGCGTTTCCCTGCTGATTGCCGCACTTTCCGCCGAAGGTAAAAGTGTAATCCATAATATTGAGCAAATTGATCGTGGGTATCAGAACATAGATAAACGGCTGAATAAAATTGGCGCGGAAATTGTTAGAAAATGAGTAGATTTACTCAGAAACTAGTTGAATTAAAAATAAAAAATAAAATGAAAAGGATTAATCTGCTTTTACTGATAGCTGCTGTGGCTGTTCTGACTTTTGGTTTTATTTACAAAACGGACCGGAAGCAAAGTGGTAATGCTGTCGGAACTGAAAAAGGGAATCTGGCTCCTGAAATAAAGTCTAAAGATCCGGATGGAAAAGACCTGATGCTTTCTTCTCTTAAAGGGAAAATAGTATTAGTCGATTTCTGGGCTTCCTGGTGTGGCCCTTGTCGTATGGAAAATCCAAATGTTGTAGCGGCTTATACTAAATACAAAGACAAGAAATTCAAGGGAGCCAAGGGTTTCGCAATTTTTAGCGTTTCCCTGGATCAGAAAAAAGAGCCCTGGGTAAAAGCTATAGCGAATGATCACCTGAGCTGGCCTGATCATGTTTGTGACTTCAAGTTCTGGTATTCAGATGCGGCTCAGTTATATGGTGTTAATGCGATACCCACGAATTTTCTGATAGATGCGCGGGGAGTAATTATAGCCAAAGCACTTCGAGGAGAGGCTCTGGACCAGGAATTGGATAAATTGCTGGCTCAATAAGAAACATACCATCGTGTTCGTAAAAGACAGGTCAATGCCTGTCTTTTTTATTTAAAAAACCGGTGCGAAATGACAAATTGGCGTATTATCTTTGCCCGAAGTATGCTCCTGCGACTTGGCAGGTTATTTGAATGAAAGAAAGACCAAAAGAGAGTGAAAAACGTTAAAAAAAATAAAATGAGTGCAGCAGAGAGTGAACTAAAAGATCAGAATCCGGATCAGCCGGATAATACTGCCGAAGAGAATGCGGGGGAAGATTCTTCCGGGCAGGATAAAGTGAGGGGGTTGGAAGAAAAGATAACCGAGTTGAATGATAAATACCTGCGCTTGTATTCGGAGTTTGATAACTATCGCCGGCGTACGGCTAAGGAAAAAATTGAAAGTACGCTGACGGCAGGAGAGAATGTATTCAAATTGGTGCTGCCTTTGCTGGATGATTTTGAGCGTGCGATTAAATTGAATGAAAGCATAACTGAAATCGGGCCTGTGAAGGAAGGGTTTCATCTGATCTATACTAAATTCATCAATAGTTTAACGCAAAAAGGATTGAGTATAATGGAGCCTTTGGGAGAGGTCTTCAATGCGGACCTTCAGGAGGCGATAACCAACACGCCTGTTTCCGATGAACAGATGAAGGGTAAAGTGGTGGAGGTGGTGGAAAAAGGGTATTCTCTGAATGGAAAGGTGATACGTTTTGCTAAAGTGATTGTAGGTAATTAATTAAGTTTATCAAATACTAAGTTTATCAAATGTCGAAAAGAGATTTTTACGAAATATTGGGTGTGTCGCGGAATGCTGGCGTGGATGAAATAAAAAAAGCTTATCGTAAGCTTGCTCTGCAACATCATCCGGATAAAAATCCTGGGAATAAAGCTTCCGAGGAAAAATTTAAAGAGGCGGCAGAAGCCTATGAAGTATTGAGTAACGCTGAAAAAAAACAGCGGTACGATCAATATGGCCATGCGGGTATGGGTGCCAGTGGTGGTTTTGGAGGAGGTGCCGGAGGTTTCAGCATGGAAGATATTTTTAGTCAGTTTGGCGACATATTCGGTGGTGGTGGATTTGGCGGGGGAGGTTCGAGAGGCGGCAGACGGGTGAATAGAGGCTCCAACCTGAGAGTCAAGGTAAAACTCAGTTTGGAAGAAATTGTCAATGGTGTAGAAAAGAAGATAAAGGTTTCTAAATACGTCTCCTGTGCTTCCTGTCATGGAACAGGTGCACATAAAGGCTCCGGACATTCGACCTGTTCGACCTGCCGGGGTAGTGGTCAGGTGACCCGTGTTACCAATACGATACTTGGTCAGATGCAGACCAGTAGTCCTTGTCCTACCTGCGGAGGAGAAGGACAGATCATTACGGATAAATGTAAAGTGTGTTTTGGAGATGGTATTGTGAAAGCTGAGGATGTTATCACGATCCAGATCCCTGCCGGTGTGGGAGATGGTATGCAGTTGTCGGTGAGCGGAAAGGGAAATGCCGCTCCTAGAAGTGGAATTCCGGGCGATCTGATTGTGGTTATCGAAGAGATCGTACATGATCAGCTGAAACGAGATGGCGTTAATTTGTTTTATGATCATTATATCAGTTTCGTGGATGCTGCTATCGGTACAAATATTGAGGTCCCTACGGTAGATGGCAAAGCAAAGGTGAAGATTGAATCAGGTACGCAAAGCGGGAAAGTATTGCGTTTAAAAAATAAAGGAGTCCCGGATATCAATGGATATGGACGTGGGGATCTGCTGGTGAATATCAATGTCTGGACTCCTCAGAAACTTTCCAAGGAAGAACAGGCTCTTTTAGAACAATTCAGAGATTCTGATAATTTCCGGCCCAATCCAACAGGTAATGAAAAAGGTTTTTTTGAGCGGATGAAGCAATATTTCGAATAATTGTATGGAGCTATTTGCCGCCAGAAACATTGTCAAACGTTATGCCAATCATACTGCATTGGATGATGTCAGTATTTCGATCAGTCAGCAGAGCGTATTTGGTTTGCTGGGCCCCAATGGCGCCGGTAAAACTTCGCTTATCCGCATTATGAACCAAATCACCGGACCTGATAGCGGCGAACTCTTTTTTGCCGGAGAAAAATTAAATCAACAGCATATTTCTCAGATTGGCTATTTACCGGAAGAACGTGGTTTGTATAAAAAGATGGAGGTTGGGGAGCATGCTTTGTACCTGGCCCAGTTGAAAGGAATGAAAAGGCCGGAAGCGATGAAAAAGCTGAAGGTATGGTTCGAGAAATTTGAAATGACCAGCTGGTGGAAAAAGAAGGTGGAAGAACTTTCAAAGGGGATGCAGCAAAAAGTTCAGTTTATTGTAACCGTACTTCATGAACCCAGGTTACTGATACTGGATGAACCATTCAGCGGTTTCGATCCGATTAATGCGAATATCATTAAGAATGAGTTGTTAAGGTTAAAGGCCAATGGTTCTACGGTATTGCTCTCTACCCACAACATGGCTTCGGTGGAAGAACTCTGTGATGAGATCGCCCTTCTCAACCGTTCAAAAAAAATAATTGAAGGTTCTGTTTCCGCTATTCGTAAGTCGTTTCGGACGAATACATATGAAGTTGAATTCAGGGGGAATCTGCTGGGGTTTACGAATGCTTTATGGGCAGGTGCGCAGCTATTGGAACAGGAACAGGTCGAAGATGTCTGCAAGGTGAAAGTTAAACTGCTCGCCAACACAACTACTAATGACCTGCTGCAAGCTGTTATGCGTGTTTCTGAAGTTCAGGGGTTACGTGAGATTGTTCCAACTATGAACGACATCTTTATAGCCAAAGTAAATGAATAAAATATTCCTGATTATACAACGTGAATACTTAACACGTGTAAAAAAGAAATCATTTATCATCATGACCCTGCTGGGCCCGCTGTTGATTTCTTCCACGATGATTCTGCCGGTATGGTTGGCTACCCGAGATCATGCGGAAGAACAGAAAATAGAGGTGGTGGACGAAAGTTTTTTGTTTCGTGACAGTATCCCTCCGAATAAAAATATCAAATTCACTTATACGACGGCTTCTTTGGATAAAGTCCAGGAGGATTTTTATAAAACTGACTTTACCGCTGTTTTATACGTGCCCTCCAATATCATTACCGGAGGAGGAACGGTTAAACTTTTTTATAAAGAGCAACCGGGAGTGGTAACGGAAGAATATATTAAAACGAGCATTGAAGAAATGATCTATAATTTCAAGCTTCAGAAAAACAATGTCGATTTAAAGACCATCCGGAATGCACAAACGTCGATCAGTTTAATCACTGAAAAAATAGCTAAAAATGGCTCAACGGAAAGAACCAGTACGTCTATGCAAATGGGCGTTGGTCTTGTTTTAGGTCTTTTGATCTATCTGTTTATTTTCTTATACGGTGCACAGGTGATGCGGGGCGTTATTGAAGAAAAAACGAGCCGGATCGTAGAGGTGATCATTTCTTCTGTTCGTCCTTTTGAACTAATGATGGGAAAGATTGTCGGGGTAGCCCTGGTGGGCTTAACACAGTTTCTTTTGTGGCTTATCCTGACCTTTTCAATTTATACCGCCGCACAAACGGCTCTTTTTAGTGGTATAAAAGCAGAAGCTGTTCAAAAGGAACTGGTGAAGGAGCAGGTGTTCAGAAAAGGGGCCAACCTGGAAGCTCTGAAGATGGACAAACCTGGAAAACACACTGCGGGGGCCTATGAGGCACTGGATACGTTTGGGTCCATTGATTTTGTTTCGATCGTTGCCTGCTTTCTGTTTTATTTTCTAGCTGGTTACCTGATGTATGCTGCTTTGTTCGCGGCTGTGGGTGCAGCGGTTGATTCAGAAACGGATGTGCAGCAATTTATGCTTCCCATAACGATTCCTTTGGTGCTTTCCTTTGTTATGGCTCAAACTATTATAAAAGAACCGAATAGTTCCCTGGCCTTCTGGTTTTCCATAATGCCTCTTACTTCTCCTGTGATTATGATGGTCCGTTTGCCTTTCGGCGTTCCCTGGCCGGAGCTGGCCCTGTCGATGTCCCTGCTCGTGCTTGGCTTTGTTTTTACAACCTGGCTGGCTTCCAGGATCTACCGGACAGGGATATTGATGTACGGTAAAAAGGCCAGTTATAAGGAGTTATGGAAGTGGCTATTTTATAAGGGTTGAGGAAATGCGAAGCATTCATGAACTCAATTAAAATAAGACAATGCGAACGTGTATAAATGCGAAGCATTCATGAACTCAATTAAAATAAGACAATGCGAACGTGTATAAATGCGAAGCATTCATGAGTTCAAATAGGAGATAAAGGAAAGACGTGAATAATTATGCTTGTTGCTATCATTGATTTAGGTACGAATACCTTCAACCTGCTGATCGCTAAGCTGCTTCCGTCTAATGCATACAAAATTATTTATACCAATAAGTTATCCGTAAAACTTGGCAAGGGTGGGATTAACAAGAATCAACTCCTTCCCGATGCGATGGAGCGAGGCATCAACGCGCTGATGGTTTATAAAAAGGTAATTGAACAACATAAAATAGAGAAGACATTTGCTTTTGGTACCTCTGCTATCCGCGAAGCAGTTAATGCAGATGAGTTTATCAAAAAGGCCGAGGAATCAGGTATTGATATTTCCATACTTTCCGGCGATGAAGAGGCGGAACTGATTTATAAGGGTGTGCAACTGGCACTTACTATTGGAGATAAGCCTGCTTTGGTTATGGATATCGGAGGAGGAAGTACAGAGTTTATAATTGCAGACTCGGATCAAATATTCTGGAAGCAAAGTTTTCTATTGGGTGTAACCCGTCTGCTGGAAAAATTTACTCCAACTGATCCGATAACAACCGGAGAAATTTTCCGAATAGAGGAATATCTGAGGGAAGAATTGAAGCCTTTGATTCAAGTATTAAGAAAATTCCCGGTTTCTGAACTTATCGGATCTTCAGGTTCCTTTGATTCCTTTGCCGAAATAATTGCGCATCGGTTTCATGTTGAGAATATTTTGAAGGACAAGACAGCGTATGTTTTTGATTTAAAAGAGGTGGATATTATTTTTGATGAACTCATCCGTTCCAGCAAAGAGCAGCGTTTAGCTACTAATGGTCTGATCGAAATGCGGGTAGATATGATCGTGATGGCTGTTCTGTTAACCCGCTTTGTGTTAAGTGAATTAAAACTCTCCGAAATGCGCCTTTCAGCCTATGCTTTAAAAGAGGGCGCACTGAGTAAACTATTAAAAGATAATTGAATGGCAAAAATTCTGATTATAGATGATGAAAAAAGTATCCGTAAAACACTCCGGGAAATCCTGGAATATGAAAAATATACCGTCGATGAAGCTGCGGATGGACTGGAGGGATGGAGTATGCTCCAGGCAGAAGCCTATGATGTATTGCTCTGTGATATAAAAATGCCTAAAATGGACGGGATTGAACTGCTGGATAAAATGATGGAACTGAACAGGGAAACCCCCATTGTTATGATTTCGGGTCATGGAACGATCGAAACAGCTGTGGAAGCAGTAAAGAAAGGGGCTTTCGATTTTATTGCGAAACCGCTGGATCTGAACCGTCTCCTGGTAACGATCCGGAATGCAATGGATAAATCTACACTGGTTACGGAAACGAAGGCGCTTAAGAAAAAAGTAAGTAAGACGTTTGAAATGATCGGAGATTCCAATGCGATCATTCTGATAAAAGAAATGATAGAGAAAGTGGCTCCCACAGAGGCCCGTGTTTTAATCACGGGCGAGAATGGATCAGGGAAAGAATTAGTAGCCCGATGGATTCATGCGAAGAGCAACCGTTCCAATGGTCCTTTGATTGAGGTGAACTGCGCGGCTATTCCTTCAGAGTTAATTGAAAGTGAATTGTTCGGACATGAAAAAGGGGCATTTACTTCCGCGGTTAATCAGCGTAAAGGAAAATTTGAACAGGCTGAGGCAGGAACTTTGTTTTTAGATGAGATAGGGGATATGAGTTTAAGTGCCCAGGCTAAAGTATTGCGCGCCCTGCAGGAAAATAAAATTACCAGGGTAGGAGGAGAGAAAGAACTAAAGGTGAATGTTCGTGTTGTTGCTGCAACGAATAAGGATCTTAAAAAAGAAATTGAAAAAGGAAGTTTCCGGGAAGATCTGTATCACCGTTTGAGCGTGATCCTGATCCACGTCCCTTCTTTGAATGACCGTAAGGACGATATTCCTTTGTTGGCTGATCATTTCGTTAAACAAATCTGCGATGATTATGGAATACCGGTGAAAAGTTTTTCCAAGGAGGCTCTCAAAGAGCTGCAGAAAATTAACTGGACAGGAAATATCCGTGAATTTCGCAATGTGGTGGAACGTCTGATTATTCTTTGCGGGAAAATAATAACCGATAAAGATGTGAATGCCTACGCGAGGCCGATTGGTGATCACTGACCGAGGTGTTTTGACATTTGTTTTTTGATTAGATAGTTTATAATAGATTGTTATTTTTAATTGATGTAAATAATAAATAATACAATCATGGCCATAGTAAGTCAAATTAGATACTTCATAATAGGAGTATTTTCATTTGGGATAAAGCGGATGAAGTAATAATTTCACTTCTATACATTAATTGGTATAGATACTATTGCAAGATGAAAAAAATTGTACTCTTATTTTGTTTTGTTTCCATTTATATGGAAGCTCAAATCAATTCACCGATTTCTTCTGGCAGAACCATTGATTGGACGCAGGTCGGAATTGCCGGGGGAATCCCTAACCGAACAAAGGTGTTTGCTACCATTAATGCCGGTACCTACGGAAACGGAAGTGCTGATGCAACTGATGGCATTCAAACTGCATTAAACGGTTGCCCAGCAAATGAGGTCGTCTTGCTCAGTGCTGGAACTTTTAGGATTAACGGTAATTTACAAATTCCGGGCAATGTAACATTGCGGGGAACAGGACCTCAGCAAACAATTCTTAAAGGATTTGGTTCCGGTCAGGCAATGATAAGTTTTGGTCCTGGTCCAACTTTCTCTGGAAAATATTGGATAGCTGACAGTGTTTTTTCAATTGCAATAAACGCTGGAATAAGTAAGGGGTCGAAC
>JABDFG010000019.1:0-923 GCA_013286655.1 Bacteroidota bacterium | reverse complement strand
GTCGAACACCATTACCCTTAGCAACAGCACTGGTGTTTCTGTCGGGTCTTATTTGCTGATCACTGAACTGAATGATACCAGTTTTGTTACCATTAATGGAAGTTATGGAAAATGTAACTGGTGTGATGGATTTTGGCAAGGAGCCCGCTCCTTAGGACAAATAGTGGAAGTAACATCGGTAAATGGGGATAAAGTAGGTATTAATCCGTCCTTGTATATTACGTATAAAGATTCGTTGTCACCTCTTGCTACACCTTTTACTGTAGGTGCTAAATATGCTGGAGTCGAAGATCTTCAGGTGTATGCAGATAGCACGGGTTATGGAACAAACTTCAGCATGTCTGGAACTGCTTATTGCTGGATCAAAAACTGTGAAAGCAATTATGCAGATGGAGACCATGTTCTGGTTCAATATAGCTACCGCGGTGTAGTCAGAGACAGTTATTTTCATGACGCTTACTCACATACTCCGGGCCAGACAGATGCGGATTTAGATCTTGCAAATAATACCAGCGGCTTTCTGGTGGAGAACAACCAATTCTGGAGGTTGCATGTCGCGATGATGCTGGAATGGGGTGCCGCAGGTAATGTTATTGCATACAATTATGCCTTCGGAAATTTTGCTTCGAATGCTGTGGATGCACTCTTTGCAGCTATTGATCTTCATGGAGCCCATCCCATGTTTAACCTGATAGAAGGCAATAGATTAAGCGGATATTGTGCTGATGGAGGTTGGGGTTCTTCAAGTGACCAGACTTTATTCAGGAATTGGGTTGACGGAACAACGAAGATTTGCAATCCTATTTACGGACGGGGTGTTCCCGATACTGCTTCCAGCTGGTGGGCCTGTCAGCAAAATGTAGCTATTGAAGATTGGTCTGAACAGAGCAATGATAATTTTGTGGGTAATGTGGTGGGATCCA
>JABDFG010000018.1 GCA_013286655.1 Bacteroidota bacterium | reverse complement strand
AGAATTGTAGGAAATTTCCGTGAGATCGTATTTCATTGCAAAATCAATAGCCAGAATGGTATCCGCAGAAAGAAAATAAACCGGAACTTCAAAATAAGCAGACGTCACGATAGCTTTTGATAAATCGAACACAACAGTATCCCGGTTATCAATTTTTGCAAAGACCGAACCCGCAAACAAAATAATTACCAGTATCAATAAGCTGCGCTTCATTTCGGAAAAACGCTAAATATAGAGTCCTGTTATAAGTCGCATGTTACCATAAGGTTAATTTTAACGCCACAAAAAATGGCCCTTCTCCAGCTTTAACTGGAAGAAGGGCCATTCATGAAACAGACTACTATTTACAACTTATGCCGATTACTTACTTACAATGATTTTCTTAACAGTTGAGAAATCATCATTATACACCTTCATCAGGTAAACACCATTTGGAAGAACTTGTGTGTTCAAAACCTGATTTTGATACGCACTCACATTTGCGTTAATATAAACCAGTTTACCTTGAACATCCATAATCTGAACAATTGCATTTTCAGACACAGTAACATTCAACTGATCCTTGGCAGGATTTGGGTAAAAGGTTACATCCACATTTGCAGCAGGTGCCTGTTGACCATTGATACCCATAATTACTACAGGAACTTGTTGACCATTTAACATACCGGTCAACGAAGTAAAATCAGTCGGATTCACTTGCGCACCATTCATTGTAAAACGAACCGACACCAGTGATTTGTTCAATTGATAGTCCTGCAAGCTATAAGAAGTAAACCTTAGCGTTTGATCATTGGTATTAAAATGAGCTAGGGTTTGCAGGTAATTTGTATTATCAACAATGGAATTGTAGTTAATACTTGCCTGGTTAAATTGTAATGCCAGGTCAAGCGAATTAACGGTGCCTTGGGATACTACAGAAACAGGGATATCCATATTGCTTCCATTAGCAATGGCTTTAGACAAGTCCAATACGATCTTATCATTTCCATTCATTCTAAATTGATTGGAAGAAGCATCGTAGGTAGAGTAATTTCCATCGACGTCTCCTAACATCACACCGGTATATGTCTCCGTGCCAATCACAGGACAGTCATTGTAAACAACCGGAACACCCTGACAGAAAGAAACTTTTGGAACATTCGATTTAGAATAGCCACCGGTTTGGTAAGCGGAATTATTCAACGTATCAGCATTGATGAACAACCAGTCTTTTGATGGCTGACCGTCTGACACACCTTGAGCACTGTAATTCCAGGCTTGTTCAAATTCGGGTTCGATCAATACCGCACGTTCCAGAATCTGACTAACGTCACCTGCACTAACTACTCCATCCAGGTTAACATCACTGGCAATCATCGCATAAACGCTTGGTTTATAAGATGCTTCATTGATCAATATACGTTCCGCCAATAAGGCATCAAACCCGTTTATAACTGTCTGAACGGAAGTTGTATTCTTAATATCCTTGTTGATATTAATATTCTGACCGTTCCAGATACTGTAAACAAAATTACCCGTTGTATCCGGTTGAACAGCTGCTACCGATAAGCTGGAACATGCGGTGTTATTACCGTAAATATTGGTAATAAGGTATTCTCCCGGATTACCCGCATTGTATTTAATTGGGTGGTTATCCGACCAGTATTTTAAAGAACCGTCAAACGCACTGTCCTTTACAGAAGTAAAAGTACCCGGAGTCACCTGTTTGGTAAGAACGCCGGTAATATAACTTTCCTGTAAAGTAGGAACTGTGAAGTTAGCCGCATCAGAAGCCGTGAAGCTTCCTGAATTTGTTTTAAACTCAACACAAAGGATATCTCCCGTTCCTGTGAAAAAAGTATTGGCAGGAGCATTACCATTCATATAGACTGAAATAGCAACCGTTCCTGCTGCAGGATTGATGCTGTCCGTGTAGCTGATGTATTGAGCATTTATCAGATTACCATCCAGCGTAATCACACCAGTTGGAGCAACTTTGGAATTATCATAGTTAACTACCATGTCGTAGCCAATTACATTCTTAACCGTATCCACTGCAGTTACCGGCAAACAAAAGCTGTCGTTAAGACAGGTTTGTATTTCAGAAGTAACCTTGTATGGCTGATGATTGATAATAATGATGGAATCAACAAGCGAAGTCGTTACACCACCTCTGTTATCCGTTGCCTGAACCGTCAGGCCATGTCTGCCCACTTTACCATCTGTCATAAAGTTAGCCGAATAAGGAGCGGCGGTAACTGTACCGATTGAGCTGCCATCCAGGTAAAACTGTACAGAAGTAATCGATCCACCCGGATCAGCAGAAGTAGCAGTAGCATTTACGGTTATTTTCACTCCCGGAGAAGAGAATTGAGAAAAAGGAGCTGGTGAAGTAATGTTTACGACAGGAGGTACTTCATCATTAACAGTGATATTAACAGTTGCTGAAGTATTTTGAAACCCTCTGTTATCGGTCGCCTGAGCAGTTAATGCATGTGTTCCCAAAACACCTGTGTAATTGACAGTATAAGGAGCACTGTTAACTGTACCTATAGAAATGCCATCAACAAAGAACTGAACAGATGTTATTGATCCACCTGGGTCCGAAGAGGATGCACTCGCAGTTACTGCGACAATATCCCCTGTAACATAATTTGAATTATTAGCCGGAGAAGTAACGTTCACCACAGGAAGTACTTCGTTTGTAACAGTTATGTTTACAGAGCTCGATGTATTATGAGTTCCCTTGTCGTCAGTAGCCTTCGCAGTCAACGCATGCGAGCCTGCTGCGGCAGTGTAACTGATTGAATATGGCGCAGAATTAACAGTTCCGATAGAGGTTCCATCGACAAAGAATTGGACAGAAACAATGGATCCTCCCCCATCATTGGCAGTAGCAGTAGCATCGATAGTGATCTGATCGCCGGTAACATAATTTGAATTGTTCGCAGGAGAAGTGATATTTACTGTCGGAGGAGCAGGAGCATTTACAACGATAGAAATCGGACTGGAAATATTCGTCGCACTTCTGCTATCTGTAGCTTTAGCTGTTAACGAATGTGTGCCCAACGCTGCTGTGTAACTGATTGTATAAGGAGCGACGGTAACGGTACCGATTGAATTTCCATCAACAAAAAATTGTACGGAAGTAATTGTTCCGTCCGATGAACTTGCCGATGCATCAATAATAACATTATCTCCTGTAGTATACAGAGCGCCATTCAAAGGCGATGTAATACTGACAGCAGGTGTTGCCGGAGCATTTACAGTAATGTTAATGGGAGCAGAGGTAGTTGTATTGCCATTATTGTCTCCTGCTAAAGCTGTTAAGCTATGTGATCCTGTAGCGCTGGTTGTATAATTGTAGGTATAAGGAGCAGCATAAGAAGCTCCCACGCGGGCACCGTCAACAAAAAATTCTACCGAATCAATTACCCCACCATCAATTTCAGAAGCAGATGCTACTATAGAAGCAACATCTCCGGATACAAATTGTGTACCGTTTATAGGTGAAGTAATACTCACTGTTGGATTAACGCCAAGCGTACCCATAAGACTCGGGATTGAAATTTCGCCAACTTGAGGGTTACTGGCAACAAAATTTTGCGTTCCTCCTCCGGGAGTTCCGATTTGAATATTTAATTCATAATGGAAAACTCCGTCTGTAGTAATTTGTGCCAATAGAACCTGAGAAGGAGCTAGTGTAGAACCCGTTGAGCCATTTAAAGAAGCTATAGATCCATTTGTCGTACTTACTGAATCTCCCTGAGCGGAACCATCCAGTAAAACTCCAAGATCGCCCGGAGTAGACCCATCAGTACTAATACCTACTATTGTAACGGATTGAGGCGTTTGTTTATAATAGCCATCCTGTGTAGTCAAAGGGATACCGGCTGCAGGATTGTTATTTAACAAAACATTCCCCCCGAGTGTAAAGAGATTAGTTACTCCATTATCGGACGATTTAAGAACACCAAAGGCATCCGTGGTAGCACCACCTACAGAAATCCAGGAATCCAGACCAAGAACGTTTTGATTGGAGTTGTTAATCTTGTTTTCTTTCCAGGTAGGTGTATAACTCCCATTGGAATTGTTATAAAATTGAGTGGATGTCGTAAACCGGAGTGCATGTACTGGAGAAGGATTTCCATAAACAGCTTCCACCGTATAACCGGGTAAAAGATTAGCATATACCCTATAAGTAACAGAACCTATCGGCAGCTGGCTTCCGCCATCTGCAGCAGCGGCAGCAGCATCCGCCGCATTGCTGATGTAGTATTTTTCAACCGTAACACTCGTCAACCCATTCTGAGCCTGGGAAGAGAAAGCGCCAAGGAGGACTAGGCCTAAGCCAATTAACTTTTTTTTCATCTTTTTCTTTTTTGGTTTGGTTTTTTAGTTTGGTATGATTCTTATTGATTTTTATTGTTTCTTTAAAATGGTTGCTGATGTTGTATCATCAGCAACCATTTAATTATTTATTAATCACATGTTTGATTGAACTTTCCTACCAAGATGAGGAAATCACTGTTATTAACAACTCCATCAACGTTGATGTCTTCTCTGCAGCCTACACAATGCTGATTGAATTTGCCCACTAACAGAAGGAAATCTGTATTGTTGGTAACTCCATCTGCATTAATATCACTGGCGTTACCATAGACCGTTGCGCTGACTGTTTTTACGCATCCGTTTACCTGAGTATCTGTAACCGTTACGGTATAGGTACCAACTTTTAAGCCAGTCTCTACATTAGTATTTCCGCCTGCATAACCTCCGGGACCTGACCAGGAATAAGAATAACTGCCGGAACCATTACTGGAAGTTACCGTAGCACTTCCGTTCATTCCTCCGGTAGCACAATTTTCATTTACAGGAGTGAGTGTATTGGTAAATTGTGTAATCGCTACACTGGTATTTCCGACGATGGTATCTCCATCTAAGGATACATTGTCGATACGGCTATTTCCACTTGCATCGGAATACCCTTTAGCAGGAGTCCCGTTATTTCCTCCGGCAAACATTACCCTCAATACAAAATTAGGATTGTTGTTTACTCCCGGCGCAGTGCGAAGATCAAGCTGCTCCCTTGCAAAGGTCAGGTTACCGCCGACGATCAAGGAATCTACATTCAGACCTGCAGTTGACCAAGTGGTGCCACCATTCGTGCTATAAGAGAAAATATGATCTCTGATCCCACTGCTGAGACTGGAGGACATCACATCATAAGTAAAAATCAGGTTCTGATATCCGGTGGTAGGCATATTCATTAACAACTGCATACTATCACTTGGATTTCTCAACCTCAATACATTACCTGCAGGAACCGGTGAACCGTTGATCATTCTTACGTTGAATGTATCTGTAAGATTATCTGCGAGTCCACTCTTACTGTCAACATCCCAGTAGGTCTCATAACTGTTTGTAACGCCGTTTAGGGTTTTATACCACATGTAACTTTTAGGTGCATGAGAACCAAAAGCAGAGTATTCAGCGCTGTCCACTAGAAAATTAGCAGGAGAAGTAGGTCCTGAGAGACCTGCCAAGGTATTAAAATCATAATAGTACATCAGCTTCTTAGGAATGTTGGTACATCCCTTCGCATCGGAAACTGTTACGGTATAATTTCCCGCAATTAAACCGGTCACACTGGCAGTTGTCTGGCCACTTGACCAGGTATATGAATAAGGAGGTACTGCTCCGCTGGCAATTACTGTAGCCGCTCCGCTATTAGCTGCTCCACAGCCCACATTTGTGCTGGAAGAAACATAAGCGTATGGAATCTGATCTATAGTAAGTGTATCGGAATTCGACAAATTACAACCCTGGCCATCGGTAAGGCTTACAAAATAAACACCGCCTACGCTGACATTGATGGTTTGAGTTGTCTGACCAGTGCTCCATTTAATATTTGAATTGCCATCATTACTCACATTCAGTTGGGCAGAACTTCCGGGACACATATGTAAACCATGTCTTATGCCGTTCAAACCTGTGATATAAGGAGCAACTCCATGTATTTGCATGGTAATGGTATTGGAAGTCGCCGTGGGAATATTTGCACACTTATAACTGGAAGTCAGCAAACAGGAAATCGTTGTCCCATCTGTCAGTGTATCCGTCGAAAACACATTACTGCTGCTTCCATAGATAAGAACACCATTCACGTACCAGGAATAGAGAGGAGAACTTCCAGGGAAAGTAGTATTAGCTGTAATAACAACCGTCGACTGCAGACAAACGTTATTACCGGTGCTCAGTACCAGGTTGATGGTTGGTGCAGAAACATTCGGATTTACAAAAACAGTATCCGAGGCTTGTACAGTAGCAGGTGAAGCACATGCACCCACGGAGGAGGTCATTTTACAGGTAATAATATACGAACTATCGCCTGTCAAAGCAGTATAAGTATAATTTATAGTGCTGTCAGTTCCTGTATTTCCTACCTGTACAGGACTTCCATACGTATTGCTTATCCTGTTATATTCGGAAATAAACCATTGGTAACTTGGGGTTAGTCCTCCATTCGTTGGCGTAGCGGTAAAACGGTTCGCCTGGATTGGGCATATATGAGAGCCCTGTGTAGAATTAAGGGTAACTACAGGAACGATGGCGGAACTAACTGTCATTGTAATCGCGTTCGAAGTTACTGTGGGACCTGAAGCCGCGCAAACAAGATTTGTCGTTACCAAACAAGTCACAATATCTCCATTTGCAGGAGCATAACTGTAAATTGTACTGTTTGTTCCTTTATTGACACCATTTACCTGCCATTGGTAGGTAAGCGTAGCGCCAGTCGTGCCAGATCCGGAAGCAATTGCAGTATAAGTAACAGAAGTACCTGTACAAACAAGATTCCCAGTATTGGATGCAATTGAAACAACAAAAGGACAGGCGGTGGTAGTGGTAGCGGAATCACCAAAAATAGAGATGTTGTCGAATCTGACATTTCCGGAATTACTTGTAAGATAAGTACCTCCCACAAAACTCATCCGGACTGCAAATTTAGGATTAGAATTGACATTCGCATCTGATGAGAAATTGATATTGACAGGAGCCCAGGTAGAAGTTCCAAAGTCCGTTAATAAAGTACCTGTATGCAAACTAAGAGAATCACCCTGACTTCCGCTATAAGTGGATATGGAAGAACTATTCATCGTAGGCGTTACGCTCTTGTAGGTAGAACCATCTGTTGTGTATTGAAATACCATGTAATAAGCTGTCTTGGTACTGGATGCAGTAACCGCGAAGTTCAATTTTATGTTCTTGTAATCCGTAGAAGGAATTTTTAAATACATGTACGAAGGATTTGTCATCGTAGCGTTATTTACAGGATTACGGGCTCTTACACCGATATTATCGGCAGCAAGACTGTTAGTGTCGTTGCCAATGTACTTGCCGCTATAATCGTAGATAACAGACCCAGGAGCAACGTTGTCCAGAATACCGGCATTGCCACCAGAACCATCAGAACCTGAAGGTGATGAATATTCTATTTTTGCGCTATCCGAAACAGGTAATTTAGCGAAACTTGGATACAAAGGATTTGCAGCAGTACCCAAGGCAATTCCTCCGCCTCCACCTATCGGATTTGTTGTGTTAAAATCCCAATACTGAACAAGCTGATTGGTAGGGATTACCATCGTGTCACCTGTCAGCGAAAAGTTGTCATATCTGATATTACCACTGCTTCCATCCGCGCCGGTTGAATCTTTTCCGCTTCCGGTTATCTGGAATCTGATTTTGAAATTAGGGTTGTTATTGGCATTTGTTACGGAAGAAAAATTAATTCCGATAGGATACCATCCACTTGCTTCTGTTATTGGGTTCCGAACGGCAAGAGTATCTGCACCGTGATTTCCATCTAAATTCCAATTCGAATTAGTTAATCCGCTTAAATTGAACGTGTCCATAGCAGAAGTTAAAGGGTTCCAGGTAACTCCATCTGTACTATAGGAAAAAACCAGGTAACGCGCCATTTTGGAGCTCGATCCGGAAACAGTAAAATTTAATTTAACGTTTTTATAAGAATAGGCATTAGCTCCGGTGGCTCCGGTTGGAAGAGATAAATAAAAATAACAAGAGTCGCTTGGATTACGTGACCTGACGAACATGTTTCCAGCACTGGGGGGAACGGAGCTTTCGGTACTGTCTTGTGATTTAGCTCCTGCAAAAGCAGAATGAGCACCACTGTAATCGTAAAGAAACGATCCTCCGATTCCATTGTCCAATACGCTGTCGCGTGAAGACGCTACGCGTACGATTCTCGAAGGGCGGTAATATCTGATAACAGCAGCCCCCGACTTATCCTGAGTATAATTTGGATACAAGGGTAATGTTGCAGTTCCGAGACTATCTGCAGGAACTGTCCCTCCACCGGAAGCACCTGCCGTATTAGGAAGGGTTTGGTTAAAATCCCAAAAATGTATAAGCTTTGATCCCTGTGCATTTGCAGATTCTAAATAACCTAGCATCGCAAAAAACAGGAGTACGCTGATCCTGAAAAAGCCAGCCTTCGAGAAGGTTCGAGCTCTTTGTTTGTTCAGAAGTTTTTTTGTTTTCATCTTTTTTTAATTGTGTTTAGGGTTTTATTTAATCATTAAATTCATTCTTTCCATAAGCGTGACAAATGTCATGTATCTACGTTAATTCCAACGAGATTTTGGATTATCAAATAATTAAGGCTAGGAAAAATTAATGTAAAGATTAGGTTATGAAACGAAAGATAAATTCGTAAACAAACAGATACCCGGCCACGTCAAAGCCCGAGCAAAAGTTTTACAAGCTGAACAGAAGGAATTATTCCTTTATGATCTTCCGCACCAGATTCCGATCACTACTCCGGATAGAAATAAGATAGCTACCTGCAGGCAGGCCTGACATATCTATGCTTTTGTGTACAATTCCGTTTGTGTTTTCTGATGTTACGGAATAAACTTCAGCACCCAGGACATTCAGAATTGTAATGACTGCATTTTCTGAACCTGCGTAATCAATCATCAACAAACCTGATACAGGATTAGGATAGACACGTATATTGTCAGATGAGCCGGAATAGGACTGCATCCCCAAAATATCAATAGTCACAGAATCTTTAACTGTACAACCATTATCATCCGTAATAACTACATCGTATTTTCCATTTGCAAGACCTTTAACTGAATCAGTTGTCGCGTTTCCAGGTGTCCATAAATAAGAATAGGGGAAAGTACCACCCGAAGCATCGGCAATTGCCGTATTTTTATTGACGTTCGATGCAGCAGTAAGCGCTGAAGAAGGTTGCGTAACGCTATATGTCACGGATGCACTGCAATCGTTTTTATCCGTTGCAGTAAGTGTATAACCAGCTGCTTTCAAACCCGAAATGATCGAATCAGTTCCTCCATTATTCCAGGAATAGGTATAAGGCGAACTTCCTCCCGAAACGTTAACGCTCAATGATCCCGTCCTATTTCCAAAACATTTCACGTTACTGACACTTACAAGATCAATTTTAGGTAACGCGTTTACAGCTACCTGTATTGAATCCCAGGCAGAACAGCCGTTGCTGCCAGTAACCTTGGTTCTATACGTGGTAGCAGAATCAGGATTTATAGTAAGCGCAGCTACTTTAGAAAGTGTATCCTTTTTAACATCGAACCATAAATAAGCTACTCCTCCATTTGCAGTATAGGTTTCGCTTGTACCGCTGCAAAAAACAAGCGGAGTCCGGCCAATATTCGGATTAATTGTCGGAACAGGATTAACAGTGACCATTACTGAATCCCAGGCATTGCATCCGCTACTGTTAAAAACCTGTACCAGGTAATTACCATTGTTAAGGGGCTTTACAGTAAGCGCAGCCATTTTCGATAAAGTATCACCTGCATCATCATACCACAGGTAAGACACTCCTCCACTGGCAGTATAGGTTTCGCTGTCACCTTTGCATATTTTCACAGGAACGGATTTACTATTTGCATTAGCGATGGGCAGCGGACAACCATCAAAAATCAAACCGGGCACCTGAAGTTCACCCGGCTGAGGATTGGATGCCACGTAATTCTGAGTTCCTCCTGAAGGAGTTCCAATCTGAACATTTAATTCAAAATGAAAAGAGCCATCTGTTGTAAATTGCCCGATTAAAAGTTTGTTCGATTGATGCAGTGTATCTCCTCCGGAAGATCCGTTTAAGGATGCGATTGAACCATTATCCGTTGTAAATAGATTTCCAACCGTTGAACCATCCGTAAAAACAGAAAGCTCGTTGGAAAATCCTACGAAAGTGACAGACTGAGGCGATCCAGCCATCATGCCATCCTGGGTAGTTAATGGAATTCCCGCTGACAGATCTGAATTCAATAAAACCTTCAATGAATTATTCGCAACAGTAACGTTATTGGATGCACCATTATCATCTGCTTTTAAAACCCCCACTTGCCCATTTGAAGCTGCTCCCACTGAAAACCAGGAATCAAGCATCAATACGTTATTCTTTTCCGATGTTTTCGACCAATTAGGAGCGTCATCCCCATTCGAATTATTATAAAATTGAGTGCTCGTTTTAACGATCAGATTGTGCAAGGGACTGGGGATCCCATATAAAGCCTGAAATTTATACCCGGGGAGCATGTCAGCATAAATCCGATAGGTTACAGAACCGATCGGAAGCGTACCAGTTTGGTTCTGCGCAGCTAATTGATCAGCATCAGCCGCTGCTGCATCAGCAGAGTCACTAACATAATATTTCTCTACGATAATACTTGTCAGCCCGATAGTATCCAGTTGAGCAAAAGTGCAAAAGTGCAGCAAAAAGAGTACTGCAAGGAGTATGATTTTTTTCATTCTTTCTAATTTAGTAAGCCGGCCAAAGATATTTTTAATAAGGAAAGAAAACGTTATGGAGATATTATGAAAATGTAAATTAATTATATCATGTAGAAGGTATTATTCCTGTAATGCGGAATGATTCTGTGAATCACTGGATTTTAAACCATTCAGATTTAAAAACTTGAGTGTGAGTTCAAAAGCACCTTTGCCATAGGTAGCACTGCTTAATTGAGAAATGTTCAGATCGTAACTGATCCCCATTGAATAAGAATTATACTGAATACCTGCCAGCAAAATGACAGCATCATTCAGGCGCAGATAGGCCCCCAGGTCAAGATTGCAATTGGCATTGAATTGCGTGATCCTGGCTTTTGCAGATAGTGCATAGCGCAGCTTTAAGCCAAGGTCTGCCTCTGTAACAGGCCCCTGCAGATAGATGACAATGGCCGGTACCAGGCTGATCTTCGAATCTCTTATCCGGCGGGAAATCATTCCATGCACTACGTTACGCATGTATAGCTTCGTGCCGGAGTTGCTTTGAGTAAAATAAGAAACAGTTGGTTCGTTCACATGAAAAATGGCCAATCCAAAGTTGGCCTTCATTCCTCCATCCGAAATCGTATTGGCAGTTTGTTCCGAGCCATAGCTATAGGAGATACCCGCCGAAAAATCTGCGTAGGAAGAAGCACTTCTGAAAGAAGGCTCTCCGGTAGCCGCAGTAGGATCAAACTCCCCATTCAGGTATTGACTCCCCCACTGCAACGCTGCCGCGTTTACACTGTATTGAGCATACCCTGCCTGCAACCCGACAGACAAACAACTGGTTTCCCCAAGATATACGCCACTTGCCAGAGTGAAAGCGGCACCGGTCGTCCCGATACTGGCAGATCCGGCCCTATCGTTATAAAAAGAAATTCCCGGCGCCAGGTAACCACTTGCCCAATGTGTCTCCATATTATGTAGTTCAAAAGCAGCAGACATGGTATTAAATCCTCCATTCCCTGCCACACTTGACCATTGGTTTCTATAATCCAATTCTCCCTGCATCCCACCTTTAAAAGATCCACACAAAGCCGGATTCAGTAACAAAGGAGTTTCATAAAATTGAGAGAAGCGAAGATCCTGGGATTTAGCCGGATTACTTATAATTAGCGAATAGGTAATAGCCAATAGCCAATAGGGCATAGGTATAAGTCCATTTCTATTTTTCTTATTCATTTTTATATTTTTACTCCTTTCCCTATTGGCTATTACCTACTCACTATTTGCCACTATCCATTCCCACGATAACTACCTTAATAAATTAATATCTCCTTTTTTCTTAATGGATTCATTGTCGTACGTACTGACATTCAGGTAATACACGTAATCATCCGCATTCATTGCCTTCCCCATAAATGTACCATCCCAACCTTTGTCCTGATCCGTTGTTTCAAAAACCTTATTCCCCCAACGATCAAAGATTATTAAATCCATGTGCTGAATACACTTTCCATATACAAAAAGAAAATCATTTTGTCCATCCCCGTTAGGTGAAAACACATTCGGAACGAACACAGTACAGTGCTCATTTACATCGATACGCACAGAATCACTGACACTGCAGTTAACCCCACTTACGGTTACGGTATAAGTTGTCGTAATCTTTGGCGCGGCCGTTGGATCTGAACAGGTATCGCAGCTTAGACCCAGGGCCGGTAACCAGGCGTAAGACACTGCTGAGCCGGACGAACTGGCGTTGATTTGGCTGGAAGTTCCAACAGGTATACGGGTATTGCAACAGACAGTAAGAGAAGGCAATGGAGTCACGATCACTTGTATGCTATCTTTGGACGAACATCCTGCCGTTGTACCCTGCACCGTATAGGTAGTTGTAACAGCCGGATCAGCAACGGGATCAGCAACATTCCCCGAACTGAGTCCCTTTGTTGGTTGCCAGGAATAGTCGTTTGCGCCCCATACCTGAATCTTTGCGGAACTTCCCGCACAGATCACCTGCGTGCCCCCTGTTACAAGGAAAGGGAGAGCATTCACGGTAATTGTGATAGCGGTGTCCGTCGTACAAACTCCATTACTAACCCCTACTGCATAAGTTTGCGTAGATGCAGGGGAAACATGAATACTGTCCGCAATTGAACCGGTGTTCCAGGCATAAGTCCCACCACCCGTGGCACTGATAGTCACCATGTTTCCTGCACAGATCGTATCTGCTGTACTTATAAGTGTGGGTAAAGGCGCCGGTCTGACATAAATAATTGCTGTCGATGTCCCTGTACACCCACTTATATCAGTTCCGGTAACGGTATAAGTAGCGCTTATTTTAGGACGGAAAGAAACATTGTCAAGAACCCCTCCGGTCCAGACATACGTCAGTGCACCAGATCCCCGGAGCGTGTCGGGAATACCAGGACATATCGAATCAAGTGACACAGCAGCACTTACTGCCGGTAACAGATTCACCGTAACAGAAATTGTTTTGGGGACAGATACACAGCCTAAGCTCGTTCCAATAATAGTATATGTAGTAGTGGTTGTGGGAAATGCAACCGGATCTGAGGAAATGGATGAACTTAAACTTCCCGCAGGGGACCAGTTGTAACTGGAGGCTCCGCCGGCCTGAAGTGTAACATTGCTCCCGTAACAGACACTGTCATTGGGACTCACTACTAAGACCGGTACCGGGTTAACCGTTATAATAACCGTCGAAGAGTTCATGCAGCCACTGGCATCTGTCCCGGTCACCGTATACACACCGCTGGAATCGGGTTGAAATGGAATACTATCCAGTATACCCACAGCTCCTGTCCAGGTATAGGAGTTCGCTCCTTCTCCGTATAGAACAATTCTGCTGCCCCTGCACATAACAGAATCGCTTGCATGCGCTGAAACAATCGGTAGCGGAATCACCGTTAAGGTAATTGTTCCGGTGATGGTGGGGCATCCCGAGGAATTTCCCGTCACCGTATAAGTAGTTGTTTTGACCGGATTAGCTTCACACATGGCTGATGAATCCGAACTCAAGCCCAATCCCGGTGCCCAACTATATACATCCGAACCAGAAACAGTCAGAGCTAGGCTGTCACCCAGACAAAGATTGGAAGAAGTACTAAGTTGCATAACCGGTGCTGCATAAACAGAAACAGTAATGGATTTTGTATTACTGCATCCACTACTGCTGGTTCCCGTAACAGTATAGGTCAACGTTCCGGTTGGATTAAATACGACGCCATTGCTGATTCCCCCTGACCAGCTATAGCTATTGCCGCCATGTCCGAAGAGAGTTGTACTTCCTCCTGAGCAAACAGTTAACGCAGTAGCAGAAGCAGTAATAATTGGCAAGGGTTTAACACTGATACTAACAGTTCCCGTACCACTGCACCCCTGCGCATCAGTGCCTGTGACTGTATACGTTTTTGTTGAAGCAGGAATAAAACCAACCCCATTCACTATTCCACCGGACCAGACATAACGGAGGGCTCCTGCCCCCTTCAGGGTATCCGAGGCCCCCAGGCAAATGGAAGGAATACTTGCAGTTGCATTCACGACCGGAGGTGTATTCACCGTTAGGCTTAAAGATGCAGTAGCAGAACAACCATTTACATCTGTCCCGGTTACCGTATAGCTTGAACTGTTAAGTAATGGAAACGCTTTCCCGTTTTGAACTCCTCCACTCCAGCTGTAGCTAAGCGCATTCCCACCGTTTAATGTTACATTGGCTCCTTTGCAGACGGTATCAGATGACGCGTTCGCGGTAACGAACGGTAATGCATTCACAACCATTGCAATGGTCGCAACGGCCGAACAGTTATTCGCATCGGTACCCGTTACCGAATACGTAGTTGTTCCGGTTGCAGGAATAAAAGCCTGACCATTAACAATACCGGAGTTCCAGGAATAAGTAATGGCACTTCCGCTTCCGCTTAAAATTACACTCGTGCCGGCACAAACCGGGTCAGCCGATGAATTGGCCGAGATAACAGGCAATGGATTGACGGTGATTGGAGTTGTTGAGGTGCTTGAACATCCATTAGAGGATGTTCCTGTTACCGTATAAGCTATCGCGGTCAGGGGCGGAATAAAAGGAACTCCATTTTGTGCCCCTCCCGACCAGGAATAAGTTAAGGCATTTCCGCTACCTGTGAGTGTTATATCCATTCCAAAACATACGGTACTTGCTGTCGTATTGGCGTTCACGATTGGTGAAGGGTTTACCGTAACCAAAGCGGTAGCCGTCGAAGTACACCCGTTAAGATCTGTCCCCGTCACCGTATAGGTTTCTGTAGCAGCAGGGATGAAGGGAGTATTTCCATAAATGCCTCCCGACCAGTTATACGTCCAGGATCCACTGCTATTAAGTGTAACCGGGTTACCCGCGCAAATGGTCGTGTCAGATGGGCTGGCAAAAATCGGAGGGGGCGGATGAATGGTAAATGAAACAGAAGAAGTATAATAAGCAGCATTACAGGGAGATCCGATCACATGGCAACGGTATTTATACTTATCCATGCCATTGATAACACCCGTTATTGTTAAATGAGCGGAATTCACCCCGCTGTAAAATGCACCATTGGTAATGTTTGTAAAAGTTCCATTTCCAACAGTATCCACCTGCCATTGGTAGCCGGGATTGAGGCCTCCTTTCAATTTAACGGAAAAGGTAAGATTGCCTCCCAGGCAGGTCGATTCATTGATGGGCTGATCTAAAATAATCGGACAGAGCGTATCGCCCATGACAGCAAAATTATCAAACCGCACATTGGCAGAACCCCGATCGGCATTAAAACCCCCAAAAGTCCACCGTACAATAAAATTCGGGTTATTGGTTGCAGGATCGGACAGTACCTGACTTATAGAAGAAAAATCGATCGATACGGGAGACCAACCCGATGCAGCCGTTATTACATTCCGGGCCCCAAGCGTATCCGGACCGTGAATACTATCGTAATTATATGGATAACCACTTAAATTGAAGGTATCCATTACAGACGTTAATCTCTTCCAGGATAATCCCCCGTCCGTGCTGTATCCAAATATCAGGAAGTTGGCCATGTTGGAGCTGGAACCTGAAATGGAAAAATTCAGTGCAATATTATAGTATTGGTTGGTGGGTATATACAAATACATGTAGGAGTTCAGGCTTGGCTGCCTTGCCCTTATAAAAAGATTGCCTTTTTTTCCACTTCCACTGTCCGAGCTTGTGAAATAAGAATAATTATTACTGCTGTAATCAAACCAGAAAGAACCTCCCTGACCATTATCCAGAATGCTGTCACGGGTAGAGGCAGTCCCTTGTTTGCCGGAAGGCCGATTATACATAATCACCGGAAAAGCCCCCGACAAAGTAGAATAATTGGGAAGCAATGGATAATTAGCAGTACCAAGGCTGTCAATATAATTAGCCGGGCTACCGCCTTCGCCAGACCCATCTAAAGGTAATGTCTGGTTAAAATCCCAAAAATGTATCAGTTTTTGCTGGGCAGCAGCCTGAGAGACAAACAAGAACACAATCCCCAACACAAAAAATCTGACTAGTCTCATGTAAACCCTTTTGTCCTATTAGAATTATTCCTGCTTTACTATTTTCTGTTGCCATATGATTGAATTATCTTCCCGCAAAACTCTCAGGAAATAGATACCATCCGGCATTCCATCTAAGCTGACAGGAAGCTCAGCAAAATCGGTTTTTAGTTCGTTTACCAGTTTTCCTCCCAGATTATAAATTTGCAGGATCGTGATTCCAGACAAGCCGCTGATCATAAAATTTCCAGCAGCTGGATTGGGATAAATCAGAATTTGTGTTTGATTTCCGAATGTTCGTATGCCGGTGCATATTTCAACACTTACCTTCGTGGAAGCAGTACCTGTACAACCATGTGCATCTGTACCTGTTACGGTATACGTCTTAATTCCGGAAGGAATAAATTGCACACTGTCTTCTACTCCATCTGTCCAGGAATATGTTTTTGCCCCAGCACCGCTCAGGATAATGTCTATACCATTACAAGGAACAGAATCTGAACTTATCGCCCGCACAAGTGGTGGGGTATATACCAGCACCGTAACAGTGTCGGAATTCATGCATCCCGTATTGTTATTAAGAACGCTGAGTGTATCAATGGTTGTAACCGTAAACACACCCGATGTTTCTGAACAAAATGGACAGGTCAGATTGGAAGCGGGAGACCAGGAATAAGAACAGGAGGCGATTCCCGGGCCTCCTAATTCGACCCGACTGCCTCCCGGGCAGATCCCCTTGAAAGTCCCTGCATACGCAACAGGTAAAGAATCAACGAGAATTTTAATACTCGCGGTATCCATGCAACCATTGGCATCGGTGCCCGTTACCGTAAACGTAGTTGTTTGATAAAGCACGTAGGGCATATCGTCAACCGGGCCTCCGCTCCAATTATAGGACTGAGCCCCTCCCCCGAAAAGAACAGTGCTTGCTCCCGCGCAAATCTCTGTTGAAGTGGAATAAGCATATACCTGCGGGATAGAATCTACTGCAATAAGAATGGACGCCGTGTTCATACATCCATGACTATCTGTACCAGTTACCGTATAGGAATTTGTCGAAAGGGGAATGAATCCAACCCGGTCCGTTCTCCCGCCTGTCCAGGAATAAATAAGAGCTCCTCCTCCTTTCAGCGTATCCGGATATCCTACGCAATCCGGAACCCTGGAGGCATTAGCTGTCACAAGAGGAGGCGTGTTTACCGTAATAATAATATTGGCATAGGACACGCAGCCGTTTGTATCCGTTCCGGTTACCCGGTAATTTTCGGTAGCCAAAGGAATAAAAGGCATTCCGTTGAGGACACCACCCGACCATACATAACCGGATGCTCCTTTTGCAGTAAGAGTAACACTTGAATCCTGGCAAACAGAATCCGCGCTTGTCATTGCAATCACTCTTGGTAAAGGATTGACTGAGATCGTAGTTACCGAAGTGGCTGTACATCCATGGGAATCTGTACCGGTTACCGTATAACTTTTGCTGGATGAAGGCTCAAAGGCTACATTATTCCTCACTCCTCCCGTCCATACATATGTTTGAGCGCCCGTTCCAAAGAGGGAGATACTGCTTCCACTACAGATTGCTCCAGATGAGGGATTGGCCGCTACAGGCGGCTTTGGATTAACAGTAATTAAAACCGATGAGGAGGCCGTGCAACCATTTACAGCGGTTCCGGTCACAGTATAGGTAGCGGTTCCGGATGGAGCAAAGGCCACGCCGTTCGTTACCCCGCCTGACCAGGAATAAGAAGAGGCATTCCCTCCTTCATTCAGTGTAACCATCCCGCCAGGACAAACAGAGTCCAGGTTCGCCCGGGCCGTTACCAGGGGTAAAGAATTTACAGTTATTGTTATCGTGGACGTATTGATGCATCCGTTCCCATCCGTTCCTGTTACCGTATACGTAGAAGTTGCTAAAGGGATAAAAGGCAATTCCGTTTGCACCCCCCCGGACCATACATAATAACTGGCATTGTTTCCCCACAAGGTAACATCCGTGCCGGCACATACGGAATCTGCCGATGCTTCTGCTTGCACATTAGGAAGCGGGAAGACGGTCAGGGTCTTGACAGAACTGATATTATTTGCGCAGGTGCCGGAAGATAATACGCACCGGTAGGTATAATTATTCATCGTCGAAGGAACGTCGGTAAACTTCAGTGTATCCGTGGTGGCACCCCCATATACACCACCATTGTTGATATTGTTAAAACCTGAGCCTTGATTTACCTGCCATTGATAAGCATTCCGGATGCCCCCGATTACACTCAGGATAGAACTTCCATTGCTACCTACGCAAATGCCGATGGTTGTAGGTTGAACAGTATAAGCGGGACAAATGCTATCTCCTTTCAAAGCAAAATTGTCAAAATGAACACTCCCGGAGGAAGAGCTTGCACCGCTGCTATTCGGAGCAGAAGGAGAGGCGAGGGCAAAAGTAAACCTCAGAATAAATTTGGAGTTATTACTTACCGTTGTATCAGAACTGAAATTAATGCCCACAGGATACCATCTGCTACTGCCGGTAATAGGGTTGAGTGCTTGCAGCGTATCCGGCAGATGTACACCCCCTATATTAAAGGTATCCATCGCCTGAGTTAAATTTTTCCAGGTACTTCCGCTATCCGTACTGTAAGAAAAAATCAGGTATTTAGCCATATTGGCACCTGATCCTGAAAGAGCGAAATTCAGATTAATATTGTGATATCCGGTGGTGGGCATGTATAAATAGAAGTAGGAGTTCAGGTTGGGTTGAAGCGATTTTACATAACAATTCCGCCCGGCGTGTGTGCTGTCTGATCGCTTAAAATAAGTATAATGTCTGCTGCAATAATCATAGAGGTAGGAGCCGCCGGAGGCATTATCAACAACGCTATCCTCCAGCAATGCATTTCCCTGAAGGCCCTGGGGACGAAAGTAACGTATATGAGGATTTGCACTACTCAAGGTAGTATAGCTGGCTGGAAGCGCAAACAAGGTGTCCCCTGGCCCGATTCCGGTTTGTGTAAGAACAGTTGCAGTGCCTAAGCTGTCAGCCTGTGTACGCGTACCTGGAACTATCCCTGTCCCTGAAAATGGATAGGTATCGTTAAAGTCCCAGAAATGAATTAATTTTTGCTGAGCAAAACTAACCCTGGCAAAAAAAATCAACAGCATTAAAAACAAAACTCTGTGAAAGCGATTATTAAACATGGGCTCAACTTTATTGAAGCGGCCGCAAGGTTACTTTCTCAACCTTATTTTAATGTTAAGCAACAGTTAAAAATTCATAACCATTTGGAAATTTAATGTTAACAAGATTGAATCCCTTAACAAATCTTAACTAACCGGGAAATAATACTTTTAGTTCGGGTGAATTAGGAAGTAACAACCACGCTTACTTTCTCCACATCTCCATTAATCGGAGGATTCCATTTGGTAACTTTGACTTCCGTATACTGGAGTCCCGTAAATCGTTCTCTGAGTTTATCAACGATCCGTTGAGCCACCTGTTCAATTAATTTTGAACGTATGGACATTTCAGCTTTTACTATTTCATATACTTCACAATAATCAATTGTTTTAGAAAGATCATCTTTTTGTGCAGCTTCTGTAAAATCGGTATCGAGCATAACATCTACACTATACATTCCACCAATTTTGGCTTCTTCTTCCATGCAACCGTGATTCGCCCGGAATTTAATTCCTTCTAATTTTATAATACCCATTTCAGGAATGTTTTCGTTCAAGTTGATTAAGAGCCATTTCCAATCTTCCTACTACCTCCTGTTTACCCAGTAATTCCACCATTTCAAACAAGGCAGGCCCTCCGGCGAGTCCACTGATACATACCCGGAAAAGCTGCATCACCTGCCCGGCTCCTATACCCGTTTTTTCTGCCGTTGCTTTAAACAGGCTTTCCGTTTCCAGCGCAGTAAATACTTCCAGCTTTTCAAACGCTTCTTTCAGCTCCTTAATAAACCCCATGGAACTGTCGTTCCAGCGTTTTTTAATAACTTCCGGATCATACTTTTCAGGCCTCTCAAAAAAATAACTCCCAAGCGACCAGAATTCATTCAGAAAATTTCCTTTTTCTTTTATCAGACGAACCGCTTTTACAATATACCCCCGCTCTGCCTTTACTCCCTTTGCATTCAATTCAGGGATCCACAGTTCTGTCAGCTCTTCATCCGTACGCTTCCGCAGGTATTGCTGGTTAAACCATTTTGTTTTTTCCGGATCAAATTTAGCGCCGGCTTTACTCACACGTTCCAATGAAAATTCAGATACCAGTTCTTCCAACGTAAATAATTCCTGGTTCCCACTTGAATGCCAACCGAGCAAGGCAAGCATATTGACAAAAGCATCCGGGAAATAACCTCTTTCCCGGTATCCCGATGACACTTCTTTTGTCACAGGATCCCGCCATTCCAGGGGAAATACAGGAAATCCAAGCCGGTCTCCATCCCGTTTGCTGAGCTTACCATTCCCATCCGGCTTTAATAGTAAAGGCAAATGTGCAAACTGAGGCATAACACTTTCCCAGCCCAGGTACCGGTATAACAAAACATGCAAAGGCGCTGAGGGTAACCACTCTTCCCCACGTATTACATGTGTGATCTGCATCGTATAATCATCCACAATATTCGCCAGGTGATAAGTAGGCATGCCATCTGATTTAAATAATACTTTATCATCCATCTGTGAACTATGGACCACGACCCAACCCCGGATCAGATCCTGCACCCGGACTTCTTCATTACGGGGAATTTTAATCCGGACCACATATGCCTGTCCCGATTCTAATCTTTGCTTGACCTCATCCTCGGGAAGGGTCAATGAGTTTTTCATACTTTGCCGGGTAATCGCATTATAGGCAGAGGTTCCACCACCCGCTTCCATTCGTTTCCGCATCTCCTCCAACTCATCTTTCGTGTCAAAAGCATAATACGCATTTCCGCTTTTCAGTAATTGTTCAGCATATGCCCGATACATAGGTTTTCGTTCACTTTGACGATAAGGAGCATGCGGTCCATCTCCAAAACCAACACCCTCCACCGGACAAATACCACACCATTTTAAGGCTTCAATAATATATGCTTCAGCGCCCGGCACAAAACGGTCCTGATCCGTGTCCTCTATTCGCAATAAAAAATCCCCTCCCTGTTTCTTCGCAAATAAATAATTATACAATGCGGTACGAACGCCTCCAATATGCAACGGGCCGGTCGGACTGGGCGCAAAACGGACTCTCACTCTTCTGTTTTCCATGATCGTTTTTAAGGAAAGCGAAGATAAGAAAAACCGCTCAATAAAAGCAGTAACAACAAAGGGGTAACACTAAAGCCGTCGGTCGAAAAAATGACGATTTGGAAATTTAAAAGCTAAATTTGTGAAATTAATCTCCGAGCGGCCCTAACTATGAGCGCGAATAATATATTAATCATAGACGATGAAGAAAGGCTATGTCAGCTCCTTTCACGCATTATTGCACTTGAAGGATTTGAAGTCTTTGAGGCTAATAATTTAAAAACAGGATTCAAAAAATTAAAACAACATGACATAGATGTCGTGATCTGTGATGTTAAACTGCCTGACGGCAATGGAGTGGATATTGTCCAGGAAATAAAAGCGAAATATCCGCTATGCGAAGTGATTCTTTTAACCGCGTACGGCAATATTCCCGACAGCGTACAGGCGATTAAAAATGGGGCCTTCGACTATATTACAAAAGGAGACGATAATAACAGAGTCATTCCACTTTTGTACCGGGCAATTAACAAAGTTCAATTAGCCAAACGGGTTTCTCAGTTGGAAAAAAGAATTGCTGAAAAACATTCCTTTGATACTATTATCGGGAAATCAAAATCATTTCTGTCAGCTCTGGAACTGGGGAAAAAAGTAGCATCCACGGATACAACCGTTCTGCTGCTTGGGGAAACAGGCACCGGTAAAGAAGTTTTTTCTCAGGCCATTCACGAAGCCAGTACCAGAAAAAACAAGCCGTTTGTAGCCATTAATTGCTCGGCCTTTACGAGGGAGTTACTCGAAAGTGAAATGTTCGGTTACAAAACAGGCGCCTTCACCGGAGCAACGAACGACAAGAAAGGATTATTTGAAGAAGCGAATAACGGGACTATCTTTCTCGATGAAATCGGAGAAATGGCCTTGGAGCTACAGGCAAAATTACTGAGAGTAATTGAAACCGGTGAGTTTATCAGGGTCGGAGACAGTTCAACCACCAAAGTAAATGTTCGTATTATAGCCGCTACCAATCGCGATTTACAAAAGGAAATTGAAACGGGACATTTCAGGCAAGATCTTTTCTACCGTCTTTCGGTTTTTCAAATCACCTTACCCCCCCTGCGCGAAAGAATAGTTGACCTTGAACTTTTTGCCCGCTATTTTACAACTGTCTTTTCAGCAAAGACCAACAAAAGAATAGCTGGAATTAATAGTGAATTTATTGAAGCACTTAAAAAACATTCATGGCCGGGCAATATACGGGAACTAAAAAATATAATTGAACGGAGTGTGATTTTATCGAATGAAGATACATTAACCAATACACTATTACCTTACGAAATACAACATCACTCAAGCAATAGAAATGGAACACTCTCCGCTTTTGCAATGGCAAGCGTGGAAAAATTGCATATTCAAAAAGTACTGAACTATACAAAAGGAAATAAAGCGGAAGCATCCCGATTGTTGGAAATAGGAGTGGCTACCCTCTATCGAAAATTAGATGAATATGGTCTTAATTAACAAGCCAAAGCATCCATATAGATAAAAGCCTATCATTTTGATAGGCTCTTTTATTCTAAAATTTGTTGTGGAAAATCTTTTCTTGACCCAGACCTTGCTATTGACAGGCCCTTTATCTCCTTCGACCCTTTATACCAAATTATTGGAACAGAATTTGGGCACCTTCCGGAAAACAAAGACCATGGAAACGCTATTTACCATAATGTTACTGGCAGCCGGATTTATATGCTTTTGGTTGTTTTTCAAATCAATTGATTTTTTTGAAAAAATATAAAACGGATAAATATGACAATACTATTTATTTTATCTATTGCGGTGTTCTGCTACTTAATTTATGTATTACTTAAGCCGGAAAAGTTTTAGTGTCCAAATAAAGCCATAAGAATATGAATGTGGAATTAACAGGAGTTATCGTGACATTCGCCATTACACTGCTTTTGGCAATCCCCTTTGGAAAATACATAGCCAGGGTTTTTAATAACGAAAGGACCTGGCTTGATTTCATCTCTCCGGTTGAACGCTTTATATTCCGGATTTGCGGAATTGACGCCACAAAAGAAATGAATTGGAAGCAGCACCTGACAGCTTTGCTTACGATAAACATGCTGTGGTTCGTGTATGCATTTATAATGCTTCTTACACAAGGCCATTTGTTTTTAAATCCGGATGGAAATCCTTCCATGAGCCCCGATCTGAGTTTCAATACCGCAATTAGCTTTCTGGTGAATTGTAATTTACAGGACTATTCAGGTGAAACGGGAGCAACCTATTTAACCCAGCTGGCTGTTCTTATGTTTTTACATTTCGTTTCAGCAGCCACAGGAATAGCAGCACTGGTAGTCGTTTTCAACGCTATGAGGGAAGGAGTATCCAATAAGCTGGGTAACTTTTTTGTGATCTTTACGAAAACAATAACGCGTATTTTATTGCCTGTAAGTATTGTTATAGCCGTGTTGCTTGTATTTAACGGTACACCCGCGAGCTTTGACGGCAAAGATACCATTACAACAATGCAAGGTGATACCATTCAGGTTTCTCGGGGTCCGGCAGCAGGGTTGATTGCTATCAAGCATTTAGGAACAAACGGGGGGGGATGGTTTGGAGCAAACTCCGCACATCCATTCGAAAATCCGAATTATTTTACCAATAGTGTAGAAATAATTGCCCAGGTACTCCTTCCAATTGCACTAATTTTTGCATTGGGATTCTACCTGAAAAGAAAGCGATTCGGATATGTGATTTTCGCTGTAATGACCATTGGAATGCTGACATTTCTGATTCCGACAATGATCTCAGAAATAAAAGGAAATCCCTCTATTACGCGCATGGGTATCGATCAGAGCGCCGGAAGTATGGAAGGCAAGGAAGTGAGATTGGGTGTTCCGGCATCTGCTTATTGGAGTATTTTAACTACTGTTATCTCTACAGGATCAGTAAACTCAATGCACGACAGTTCAATGCCTGTTTCAGGAGCCATGCAATTACTAGGTATGATGACGAACGCTTTTTACGGAGGCTGCGGAGTGGGGATCTTAAACTATTATATATTTATTATTATCGCTGTTTTCATTTCAGGATTAATGGTAGGACGCACGCCCGAATTTTTAGGAAGAAAAATTGAAGCGCGCGAAATGAAAATCGCAACACTTATTGCTTTATTGCATCCATTCATCATTTTAGTCGGTACAGCTTTATCTTCCTGGACATGGGTGAATCATCCAAATGCGGATTGGGCTGTAAAACCTTCTACATGGCTGAATAATCCGGGCTATCACGGATTTTCAGAAATGTTGTATCAATACACCTCCTGCGCAGCCAATAATGGAAGTGGGTTTGAAGGCCTGGCGGACAATAATATTTTCTGGAATGTGACTACCGGTTTTGTCATGATCCTTGGCAGGTTCCTTCCGATCATTGGCCCCCTTGCTATTGCAGGAATTTTAGCGAAGAAAAAATACATTCCTGAATCAGCCGGTACGCTAAGAACAGATACCGGAACGTTCGGCATTATGACGTATGCGGTCATTATGATCATTGCAGCCTTAGCCTTTTTTCCGGCATTGGTACTTGGTCCATTGGCGGAATATTTTAGTTTAGGTCATTAAGAAATAGAATTATGAGCAACTCAACCAATAAATCATTGTTTCAAAAAGACCTGATAACAGAGGCCTGGAAACAATCGTTTATCAAACTGCATCCGAAAGCGATGGTAAAAAATCCCGTGATGTTTTGTGTAGAGCTCGGAACACTCGTAATGCTCATTGTTACGATTAGTCTATTTATCAACAACAACGGGTCTCAAGGGAGTACCGGATATAATTTTCTTGTGTTGATCATTCTCTTTCTCACTTTATTGTTCGCAAATTTTGCAGAAGCTATTGCAGAAGCAAGAGGAAAAGCACAAGCCGATTCGCTCAGAAAGACCCGTGAAGAAACGCCCGCCAAAAAAGTTTCAGGATCAGGTAAAATTAACTCCGATGAAATTGACATTGTCCCTTCTTCCCAATTGCGAAAAGACGACCTGTTTTTTTGCGAAGCAGGCGATATCATTCCAACGGACGGAGAGATCGTGGAAGGATTAGCAACAATTGATGAGTCAGCCATTACCGGTGAAAGTGCTCCTGTTGTTCGTGAAGCGGGTGGAGATAAAAGTTCAGTTACGGGTGGGACCAAAGTATTAAGTGATCGGATTACAGTTAAAGTAACAACAGAACCCGGCGAATCATTCTTAGATAAAATGATCGCGTTGGTGGAAGGTGCAAGCCGGCAAAAAACACCCAATGAAATTGCATTAACAATTCTGCTGGCGGCATTTACACTGGTATTCATTATTGTATGTGTAACACTAAAACCTTTCGCAGATTATGCCAATACCTCTATTACGATTGCCGCATTGATTTCTTTGTTTGTTTGCTTAATTCCAACAACTATCGGCGGATTACTTTCGGCGATTGGTATCGCGGGAATGGACAGGGCATTACGTGCAAATGTCATTACAAAGTCAGGGAAAGCGGTTGAAACAGCCGGAGATATTGATGTATTATTATTAGATAAAACAGGAACAATCACCATCGGCAATCGCAAAGCCACCAGTTTTTACCCTGCCGGCGAAGTTAGTGATGAGCATTTTATGGCGTGTTGTGTTTTGGCATCTTTCGCGGATCAAACGCCGGAAGGTAAATCGATCGTTGAATTAGCAAAATCGAAAGATGCCAAAACAAAAGCCTCCGATGAACTTTTAAACGGGGCTGTGTTTATCAAGTTCACAGCAGAGACACGTTCCAGCGGCATCGATTTGAAAAACGGCGTTAAAATGCGGAAAGGTGCGGCTGATACAATCAGGAAAAATGCAGAGAGAGCAGGACATTCCTATTCTTCAGAAATCGAAAAAATAGTAAATAGCATTTCTGCAAATGGAGGAACACCGTTGGTTGTTTCTGAAAATGACAAAATAATAGGGGTGATCGAATTACAGGATATTATCAAACCCGGCATTCAGGAGCGTTTTGAACGCCTTCGCAAAATGGGTATTAAAACGGTGATGGTAACCGGGGATAATCCTTTAACAGCCAAATTCATTGCAGAAAAAGCAGGGGTAGACGATTTTATCGCAGAAGCAAAGCCGGAAGATAAAATGAACTACATAAAAAAGGAACAAGCATCCGGAAAGTTAGTTGCGATGATGGGAGATGGAACAAATGACGCCCCTGCTCTGGCGCAAGCTGATGTGGGAGTTGCCATGAACAGCGGAACACAAGCGGCAAAAGAAGCCGGCAACATGGTCGATCTCGACAACGATCCAACTAAATTGATTGAAATTGTTGAGATAGGAAAACAACTTTTAATTACACGCGGAACATTAACAACCTTTTCCATTGCGAACGATGTGGCAAAATATTTTGCTATTGTCCCTGCCTTATTTATTGCTTCTATCCCCGCATTGCAAGGATTGAACATTATGAAATTGCATAGTCCGGAAAGTGCGATTCTATCAGCAGTAATATTTAATGCCATCATCATCCCCATACTCATTCCGTTAGCATTGCGGGGCGTGGAATATAAACCTATCGGAGCAAGTGCTTTATTAAGGCGTAATTTGCTGATCTACGGTTTTGGCGGGATCCTTTTACCCTTTATCGGGATCAAATTAATTGACCTGATGATGGGATTATTTTTTTAGTGAACAGTTAAATTTACCGAAATGCGAACATATCTTTTACCATCTTTAAAACTGACCATTGTATTGATCATTATTTGTTCGGTACTCTATCCCTTGTTAATTGCAGGTATTGCCAAAACCTCAACTGGCGGTGGAAAAGGTGAAACCATTGCGGTGAACGGGAAAATTGTCGGTTATGCCAACATTGGACAAAAATTCACCGCCGACAAGTATTTTTGGGCAAGGCCATCTGCGGTCAACTACAATGCCGCAGGAAGCGGAGGTAGTAATAAAGGACCGAGCAATCCCGATTATTTAAAAGATGTCCAGGCACGCGTGGATACGTTTCTTGTGCATAATCCAGGAATCAAGAAGGAACAAATACCTGCTGATCTGGTAACCGCTTCAGGAAGCGGACTCGACCCGGACATCTCTGTTCAAGCTGCAAAAGTGCAAGTACCGAGAGTAGCGAAAATACGGAACAGAGACGAAAAGGAACTTTATGAGCTTATTGAAAAAGTCAAAATGACACCCCTATTTGGATTTCTTGGTCCTGAAAAAGTGAATGTACTTAAACTCAATCTAGCATTAAACCAACACAATTAATAAAATAAATTTAACTATGAAAAAACAACTACTATCTATTGCAGTGCTCGCGGTATGGAGTTTTGCAAATGCTCAAAAGGAAATTGTTCCGGTAGGAAAGGGCGAAGAAATAATTGCGGATAAATCAGATGCTGTCGCATCTCAGATCCCTTTTGAAGGAATTGACCAGACCTGGCAAAACGGCAGCGATCGCCGCGACTCCTCCCTGTTAACAAGTAAATACGCTACGGGTATCATCATGTTGGACGCCAACATGACCCATTCCTTTAATAACCCTATCGATCATACCGTTGTCGGCTCTACAGCACTTGCCCGAAATGATGAAATGGAGGTTTCGGCTGCTGTTATTGGCGGCGAGATTAACTACGATGGTGCACGCGGAAGAATATTAACGCAATTCGGTACACGTTCCACGGTGGTTCCAAGAAACGATTTAAGTCCGTACCGGGGCCAATACGATCTTGCCGATGCGTACCGTTATATAAGTGAGGCCTATGCAGGGTATCATTTTAATGTATTGCATGGCATCAATGTAGATGGCGGAATGTTCATGTCCTACATCGGACTTAATTCCTATTACCAGGTTGAAAATTGGGAATATCAGGCATCTTATACTTCCGATAATACACCCTGGTTTTTCAATGGCATACGTGTGCAGATTTTCCCAACGCAGCATTTGAAAATTGAACCCTGGATTATCAATGGATGGCAGAGTTATGGTATGTTTAACGCCATGCCAGGCTTTGGTGGAAACATTACCTGGATGCCAAACAGCAACGTGAAGCTTCTCACAAATGATTACTACGGAACGGATGCGGCCGGCCTGCCCGGAAGACATCGGGTTCACTCGGACAATAGTTTGTTAGTCAGGTATTACACTAATCCTAAATCAACGGGCGTAACTAAAATGGCATTTTCTGCAACCTTTGACATTGGCGCTGAAAATGGTGACGGCGTTACCGGTTTCACTCCGAACAATGCAGCAAATGGCACCTACGCACAAAATTTTGTCAGCTGGATGGTTTACAATCGTACATGGTTCGCCAAAGACAAATGGGCATGGTGTATTGGAGGAGGTTGGATGACAAACCCCGGTCGTTACCTGGTGCTTGCACCTACAGGTGACGCAAGCCCTTTTCCCAATCCCTACAATCCGACACAACCGGCAGGCACGCATCCATTTACCGAAAACCCGGGCGATCAGTTTACCGGATGGGATTGCTCAACCAATATCAGCTGGATGCCCAACAAGAGTATAGAATTTCGCTTAGAATATGTTCATCGCCAATCGAATGTCCCTTATTTCGCAGGCCCTGGAGGTGTTACTTCTCCAACAGGATATACCTATACCGCTTTCGGTCCAGGTACTGCCTATCCGAATTGGGCACCTGACTTAGTGAAATCCGAAGATAGAGTTATTGCTGCAATACTTTTTCGTTTCTAGACAAATCGATAAATCAAATGACAACAGAAAAGAAAGATTACTCAAAAGAAATATTTGAAAAATACTATAATCCTAAAGGAAAGATTTTAAAGATCATTCTTAAAGACGGCAGTGTTTTAGAAGGAATACTTGCGGGCTTTTTTCACGGAGATGCCGCACAGGAAGATCCCTTTATCACTAAATGGCATTTCATTCCCGAAAATGAAATAAAGAAATACCATGCAGAACTACTGGCCGTCGGAACAATTCAGGAATACGGCAGGATAATACAACAGGAAGCTATTAAAAGCGTTAATTTTAGATAGTTGCCGCGTTCGGGTAATACAAAGAATGTCCGAAAAAACAGATAAAGAACAAAACGTACAGCACTTTCTTGATCTCATAAAAAAATCAAGACGGGGTAAGTTTAAAATCTACATCGGCATGAGCGCTGGTGTAGGTAAAACTTACCGTATGTTACAGGAAACGCATGCCTTATTAAAAAATGGGATTGATGTAAAGATCGGATACATCGAAACCCATAATCGTCCGGAAACATCCGCGTTACTGGAAGGCCTGCCTTTTATTCCGAGAAGACACCTTTTCTATAAAGGCAAGGAGTTGGAAGAAATGGATGTACAAGCTATCATTAATTTACGACCCGAAGTAGTAATTGTAGATGAACTGGCGCATAGTAACATTGAAGGGAGCCACAATAAAAAACGCTGGCAGGATGTAATGGATATTCTCAATGGAGGCATCAACGTAATAAGTGCTGTCAATATTCAGCACATTGAAAGCTTGTACGAAGAAATTAAGAACATTACAGGCATTGAAGTAAAAGAGCGCGTCCCTGATAAAATAATAGGCTTAGCGGATGAAGTAGTGAACATTGATTTGACTGCAGATGAACTGATTGCCCGATTGAGAGAAGGCAAGATTTATCAGGCGGAAAAAATAGAAGCCGCACTTAAAAACTTTTTTAAACCCGAACATATTCTTCAATTACGCGAGTTGGCTCTTAAAGAAGTTGCCTCCCAGGTCGAAAGGAAAGTCGAAACTGAAGTCCGTAAAAAATACGACATTAAAACACGAACGTTTTTTGGCCTGTATAAGCAGCAATGAAATTGTTGCCAAAATAATCATTCGGAAAACGGCCAGGTTGGCGAACTACTATAATAGCAAATGGTTCGTGCTCTACGTTCAAATACCATCGGAAAGCACGGAAAAAATCCCATTAGACAAACAACGCTACCTGATTAATAATTTCAAGTTAGCTACTGAATTGGGGGGAGAAGTAATTAAGGTTAAAAACAAAAATATTTCACAGGCCATTTTAGAAGTCTCCGAAAAAAACCGGATTACCACAATCTGCATTGGTAAGCCTCACTTCAGTATTATTAAATCAATCTTAAGTAATACCTTATTCGATAAATTACTGATAAAAATAACCGGAAGGGACGTAGACCTCGTAATTCTTTCATAAATGGACTAGTCATATTCCATATGACCTTAAGAATTAGAAAAATAGATACAGATGAAAATCAAAATAAAACTTGCATTGGGAATAGGACTCCTGTTTGTCCTCATTTTAATATTGGCAGGAACAGGATTAGGATATATTCATACACTTTCCAATGCCAGTGAGAATATTTTAGAAGCAAACTATAACAGCCTTGAATATTCCAAAGAGATGCTCACGCTCCTGGATGAAAATGACAATCAGGCAATAGCAATTCAGAAAATAGAAGAGCGCATTAAAAAAGAACGGGGAAACATCACAGAAATTGGCGAAAAAGAACTGGTCGATAACCTCACCCAACACTTTGAAACATTCAAGCAAAATCCTTCGGATATTACTATTCGCTCGTCCATTCGTAAAGACGTTTACGGAATTTTGACATTGAATATGAATGCAATTGTCCGGAAAAAATGCTTTTGCAAAAATCATTTCCGATAAGGCCACACTTTGGATTGCATTAACCGGAACCTTGTGTTTTTTAATAGCGTTTATTCTTTTAATAAATTTCCCGGGAACAATTGCTAATCCTATAAGAGAACTTACCCAAAGCATTAAAGAAATCGCCAACAAAAAATACGATCAGCGTTTACATTTTCACAGTAACGATGAGTTTAGTGAGCTCGCAACATCCTTTAATACAATGGCAGCAAAATTGGAAGAATATGAAAACAGTAACCTTTCAAAATTACTATTTGAAAAGAAACGCATTGAAACTATCATTAATAATATGTATGATCCCATTATTGGTTTTGATGAAGAAAAAAAGATTCTCTTTGCCAATGAGGAAGCATTGAAAGTATTAAGTATAGAACATAAAAATTTGATTGGAAAACAAGCGCAGGATGTCGCGCTGACGAATGATCTGATTCGTTCTCTCACAAAAAATTTAATGCGAAGGAATGAAAAAGGGAAAAAAGAACAATTGAAAATATATGCGGATGAAAGGGAAAGCTACTTTGAACAAGAGATCCTGGATATTTATACAACACCCACCGGTGAAAACCAGGCAAAGTTAATCGGTCATGTGATTATTCTTAAAAATGTTACGCCTTTCAAAGAATTAGACCTTGCTAAAACCAATTTCATAGCTACTGTTTCACATGAGCTTAAAACTCCAATATCTTCGATCCTTTTGAGTCTAAAATTACTGGAAGACCAACGCACCGGGAATATGAACGGTGATCAAAAAGAGTTAATGAGAAATATAAAGGATGACGGCCAGCGATTATTGAAAATTACAGGAGAACTGCTGAAAATGACACAAGTAGAAACGGGAAAAATTCAACTCGCCATTCTGCCAACCGTTATGGAAGACATTATAAAATATGCCGTTGATGCTAATAAAGCACAAGCAGAACACAACAAAATTACGATCGAGGTTATTTCTGAAGATCATTTATATAAAGTGAATGCAGATGCTGAAAAAACAGCATGGGTATTGGTAAATCTCATTTCAAATGCAGTACGGTATTCAATGGAAAATTCGAAAATTGTCGTTTCTGCAAAAAAGGAAGGCAATGAAGTAACAATAGCGGTGGAAGATTTTGGCAAAGGTATTGAATCCAAATACAAGGATAAAATTTTCGATCGGTATTTTCGCATCCCCGGAACTATCAAGGAAGGGACGGGATTAGGGTTGGCAATAAGTAAAGAATTCATCGAAGCCCAGGGAGGCAGAATTTGGGTAGACAGCGAGATTGGCGTTGGAAGTAAATTTGCTTTTACGTTAACTACTTAAAGCAGCTTATTCAATATAGGTAAGACCCTTAAATAGTACTTCTGAGCTTTCCGGATTTTTAGCCACAAACCGGACAATGCCACCTTCCGGAGTTCCTACCTGCAGATTCAATTCAAAATAGAGTTTGCCATTCGTAGTCAGTTGAGCTATCAATATTTTGTTATCAGAAGTGGGCCCTTTAACACCACCTAGTACCGCCCAGGAAGCATTCTCGGTAGAAAATAAGGAAGACTTAATTGCATTGCCAAAAAACCCCAGGTCCAGACCAAATGTAGCAATTGGAGGAATTTTATCTTCCTTTATCAATCCATCCATTTGGGCCAATGGACTTCTTTTAATGATTGATCCATCTTTATCCTCGGATTTAAGAATACCAAAGTGCGATTTTGTAGCGGCTCCCATTGCCAGCCAGGAATCAAGAGCAACGGTATTTTCATTGATCCTTGCATCATCAATTTTATCCCCGGTTACGTCACCTCCGCGCTTATTGTTGAAAAATTCGGTTGTGGTTGCTATACGAAGCTCATGTTTAGGTAATCCAAAAACAGCCTGCAAACTATAACCAGGCTTTAAATCCACATAAATTCTGTAGGTAGTGGAACCTTGCGGAAGTGTTCCCCCTTCTTTTTTCGCAACATCCAGTGAGTCGGAAATATAATACTTCTCCAGAACAATGCCTTCCAGGGCCGATTTAACATTCTCCGTTAATCCGGATTCCACTTTTGCATGAGGTACAGCATTCATCGTAAACAAGAATGCAAGGGGGACTAAATAAAACCGTCTACTCGTGTATCTGTTCATAAACAAAAATCCAACGTCAAACCAAAGCGCAAATGAATAAATAAAAAATTGGTTTCCAGTAAATAATATGTTATGCTTTTGTTAATTACCTTCGCCCCATGCAATTATTAACTCCCCAACACTGGGTAGACTATGAACTGCTGGATTGCGGGAATTTTGAAAAACTGGAACGTTTTGGCCAGTATATAACCATTCGCCCGGAGCCACAGGCTGTATGGGATAAAAACCTTTCCGCGAAAGAATGGGAAAGGATGGCCTGTGTACGTTTTGAATCCAGGTCCAGTTCTTCAGGAGATTGGAAGAAATTAAAGCCAATGCCGGAGCAATGGAAGATCAGTTATAAAGTTCAAAGTTCAAAGTTGCGGACGGAAGGTGGATCCATTTGTTTTCGGCTGGGCTTAACTTCTTTTAAACACGTTGGCGTATTCCCAGAACAAGCTGTAAATTGGGAATACATTTATGACGCCATTTCCACATTAAAAACCATTGCTCAGGCTGTTCCGGACAGGGGAGCAGAACCTGTCCGTTTTCTAAACCTGTTTGCCTATACGGGAGGGGCATCCCTTGCTGCCAGAGCTGCGGGAGCCGATGTTACACATGTAGATTCGATCAAACAAGTGGTTTCCTGGGCAAGGGAAAACATGGAACTATCCAACCTCGACAACATACGTTGGGTAGTGGAAGATGCCTTGAAATTCGTCAAACGGGAAGAAAAGCGCGGAAATAGATACCATGGAATCATATTGGATCCTCCCGCTTTTGGTCATGGGCCAAGTGGCGAGAAGTGGAAACTGGAAGACAATATCAATGAAATGATAAAATCGGTCCTGAACCTGCTGGCTGAAAAACATTTTCTCATTCTCAATGCCTATTCACTTGGATTCTCCTCTCTGATCATTGAAAATCTTTTGAAAGGAAAGGCCCGCGAACACCTGCAAACGGGAGAACTATACCTTCAGGCCAAATCCGGAAATAAACTTCCTCTCGGTGTTTTTGGAAGATTCAGAAATTTCTGAGCACCGGAAAAGCACTATTTTTCTTTTATATTTTATAAGAAGTATCGTACCTTTAGCCGATGCACAAACTGTCGGATTTTCAAATTATTGTAGCCGGTCCCGAACACACCGTTTATAAAGAGCAAATTGTTGAAGAAATGGCCGAGTCGGCCAAATCCAGAGGGACGGGCATTGCCAAACGTTCCCCCGATTATGTAGCACAAAAAATGCTGGAAGGAAAGGCGGTCATTGCTTTATACGGAGGCATATGGGCAGGATTTTGTTACATTGAAACCTGGAGCCATGAAAAATTTGTTGCAAATTCAGGACTGATCGTTTGCCCCGAATTCAGAAAAAGCGGCTTAGCAAAAGCCATTAAACAAAAAATATTTGAACTCTCCCGCACAAAATATCCGGAAGCAAAAATATTTGGATTAACAACCGGCCTGGCCGTCATGAAGATCAATTCGGATCTAGGGTACGAACCGGTGACTTATTCTGAACTTACAAACGATGAAGAATTCTGGAAAGGTTGCCGGAGCTGCGTTAATTTTGACATTCTGACAAGTAAAGAGCGTAAGAATTGCTTGTGCACCGCTATGCTTTACAACCCACAGGAAAAACAGGAACCTCCAATGGAAACGCCGGCTGAAACATTCAAAAAAAGGACCAAATTATACGAACGTTTTCTCAGCCTTAAAAAATTTATATTTCTGAAAAAAGAATTGAATTCGAAAAATGAATAAAAAAAAAGTTGTCCTCGCTTATAGCGGAGGACTTGACACCACCTTCTGCGCGGTCTATCTCTCCAAAGAAAAAAATTTAGAAGTTCACGCAGTAACCGTCGATACCGGGGGATTTACAAAAGCAGAGATTGCCGCAATAGAAAAACGCGCGCTGGCTTTGGGCTGTGCTTCTTATACCTGCATCAATGCGATAGATGACTTTTATAATCAATGTATTAAATACCTAATTTTCGGAAACGTTCTGAAAAACAACACCTATCCTCTTTCCGTAAGCGCCGAACGGATCTTTCAGGCATTGGCCATTGCAAAATACGCACAAAAGATAAAAGCAGATGCAGTAGCACATGGAAGTACCGGTGCAGGCAACGACCAGGTACGCTTTGACATGGCTTTTACCATCCTCATCCCGAAGGCTGAAATCATCACTCCCATCAGGGAACTGAAATTATCCCGTCAGGATGAAATTGAATACCTGAAAAAGAATGGGGTCGAGATGAATTTTGAAAAAGCTGCCTATTCTATTAACAAAGGAATCTGGGGTACCTCCGTTGGAGGAAAAGAAACACTTACTTCCGATACCTATTTACCGGAACAAGCCTTTCCTTCCCAGCTGAAGAAGAATGATCCTGAAAACATAAGTCTGACCTTTGAAAAAGGACAACTGTTCGGAATCAATGAAGAAAGATTCAACAGTCCCGCCAAAGCCATTGCAAAATTAAATGAACTGGCTTCTCCTTTTGCCATTGGTCGGGATATACATGTAGGGGACACCATCATTGGTATAAAAGGCCGCGTTGGTTTTGAGGCCGCAGCTCCGCTGATTGTCATCAAAGCGCATCATACCCTTGAAAAACACACACTCACCAAATGGCAGCTTTACTGGAAAGATCAGCTAAGCGTCTGGTATGGGAATTGGCTGCACGAAGGTCAGTTTCTTGATCCCGTTATGCGCAACATCGAAAAATTTCTGGAAGACACCCAGCAATTTGTCTCGGGAAAAGTCTTCGTAACATTGGTTCCGTATGGTTTTAAAATAAACGGGATCGATTCTCCGCATGATTTGATGTCTGCAAAATTTGGCAGTTATGGAGAAATGAACAATTCCTGGACAGGAGACGATGTAAAAGGGTTCGCAAAAATTTTCGGCAACCAGGTTGCTATTTATAATGCAGTGAACGGAATCGAACACGGATGAAAAAAATAAACATAGGCATCGTTGGAGGAGCGGGATATACTGCAGGAGAACTGATCCGGATTTTGATTTTTCATCCCCGGGTTTCCATACAATTTGTGCACAGCACTTCCAATGCATCCAGGTCTGTCTGTGATGTGCATACCGACCTGCTGGGCGATTGTGATCTGAAATTCACTTCTGTTATTGATCAGAACATCGATGTATTGTTTTTATGCCTGGGGCATGGAGATTCGGTAAAATTTCTCGAACAAAATACGATTCATAAATCCATACGTATTATCGACCTCAGCCAGGATTTCAGGATCCAGGGGACCTTCAAAAAACAAAAAAGAAACTTTGTATACGGTTTACCGGAATTAAACAAAGACCAGATCAAAAATGCAGAGAACATTGCCAACCCAGGTTGTTTTGCTACCGCAATTGAGTTAGCACTGCTTCCTTTAGCAGCTAAGAAATTGCTGAAAGAGGACGTACATATCTCCGCCATGACCGGAAGTACCGGAGCAGGACAATCCCTGAAACCGGAAACCCATTTCAACTGGAGATACAGTAATTTATCGGTCTACAAGGCTTTTGAGCATCAGCACTTACACGAAATAAGCAAATCCGTAGTGCAGCTGCAACCAAGCTATAAAAAAAACATTCACCTGATTCCTTACCGTGGCAATTACACAAGAGGCATTATCGCTTCGGTATATACCCCTTTCAAAGGTCCCGAAAAAGAAGCCATCCGGCTTTATAAAAATTATTACAAGAACGAATCTTTCACACATGTAAGTGAAAATAAGATCGACCTGAAACAGGTAGTCAACACCAATAAATGCTTTCTTCATATAGAACAGCACGGTGATCAATTATTAATCACCAGCATTATTGACAACTTATTAAAAGGTGCGTCCGGGCAGGCCGTTCAGAATATGAACCTGATGTTTGGATTGGAAGAAAAGGCAGGTTTAGGGCTAAAAGGAACAGCGTTTTGATTTAACTAATTTAACACCAATAAGATGAATCTCTTCGACGTATACCCATTGTTCGACATCAGCATTGTCAAGGCATCCGGATCTGTTTTATGGGATAATAAGGGCAAACAATACCTGGACCTGTATGGAGGGCACGCAGTTATTTCAATAGGCCACAGCCACCCCCATTATCTAAAGAAAATAAAAGAACAACTCGACCAGATCGGGTTTTACTCCAACTCGATAAAAATTGCGCCTCAGTTGGAATTGGCGGAAAAACTTGGAGAACTCTGCGGGTATCCGGATTACCAGTTATTCTTATGCAATTCCGGAGCGGAGGCCAATGAGAATGCACTTAAACTGGCTTCCTTCCATACCAACCGTAAAAAAGTAATCGCATTTACTAAATCATTCCACGGGCGCACCTCTTTAGCGGTTGCGGCAACAGATGATAAAAGTATTGTAGCTCCGGTCAACGAAACGGCAAACATCCAGTTCCTTCCTTTTAATGATGAAACCGCATTGGAAAAAGCCATGAGCCAGGAAGTATGTGCGGTGATCGTAGAAGGGATTCAGGGAGTCGGAGGAGTTAATATACCCACTGTTTCCTTTTTAAAGAAAATTGAAGCACTTTGCAAACAATACGGAGCGATCTTTATACTCGACGAAGTACAATCGGGTTACGGACGTTCAGGCAAATTTTTTGCTCATCAGTATTCCGGAGTAAAACCTCAGCTGATTACTACTGCCAAAGGTATGGGAAATGGATTTCCGGTAGCTTCCGTACTCATTTCTCCTGAAATAAAAGCCAAACACAGCCTGCTGGGCACAACTTTCGGAGGCAATTACCTGGCCTGCGCTGCAGCTATAGCCGTACTGGATGTGATCAAACAGGAAAAGTTGGTTGATCATACGCTGCAGATTGGCAATAACTGGATAAATGAATTGAAAAAGTTAAAAGACGTAAAAGAAGTCAGGGGGCAAGGTCTTATGATCGGAGTGGAATTGAATAACCCCTGTGCCGACATCCGTAAAAAACTATTAACGGACCATGGCATTTTCACGGGCTCCGCTTCCAATAAAAATGTAATCCGACTATTGCCGGCACTTAACATTCAGCAGCATGATATTGATGCATTTAATACCGCCTTCAAACACGTATTAGCTAATAGCGCCGTTACCATATGAAGCAGTTCACCTCGGTAAAAGATGTCACCGATCTCCGGGCTTTTGTCAATGAAGCCATCCGGTTAAAAGCCGATCCCTTTGCATTTCAACAAGTAGGAAAGAACAAAACACTGGGCTTGATTTTTTTAAATCCAAGTTTACGTACACGGCTAAGCACTCAAAAAGCTGCGGCTAACCTGGGAATGAATGTGATGACAATGAACATTGACAAAGAAGGATGGGCCCTCGAAATCAAGGACGACGTGCTGATGAACGGAACAACAGTTGAACATATTAAAGATGCAGCCGCGGTCATTGGCACTTACTGTAACATAGTAGGACTTCGTTCCTTTCCCGGATTAAAAAACAAGACAGCAGATTATGACGAAGAAATTCTCCGGAAATTCATTCACTATTGCAAAGTTCCCTTTATAAGTCTTGAAAGCGCTACACTTCACCCCTTACAAAGTTTTGCCGACCTGATCACCATTGAAGAACATCGAAAAAGTAAAAAACCAAAAGTAGTTCTTACCTGGGCTCCCCATATCAAGCCATTACCACAAGCTGTAGCCAATTCTTTTGCTGAATGGATGAGCTGCACCGACGTTGACCTTACCATCACCCATCCAATAGGATATGAACTTGACAGGAAATACTGCGGCAAGGCAACTGTTTTATATGATCAGGATGAGGCACTGAAGAAAGCCGATTTTGTTTATGTAAAAAACTGGTCCTCCTATACCGATTATGGAAAAATACTTTCAGATGGCCAGGGCTGGATGATGACAAACAAAAAATTAGAACTGACCAATAAAGCCAAAGTCATGCACTGCTTACCGGTGAGAAGAGGTCTGGAGCTTTCCTATGAAGTACTCGATGGGCCAGACTCGCTCATCCTGTAGCAAGCTGAAAATAGAGTGTACGCCGCACAGACCGTTTTAAAAAAAATGTTGGAAAATGAAAGATAAATTGTACATCATTAAGATCGGAGGCAACGTCA
>JABDFG010000017.1 GCA_013286655.1 Bacteroidota bacterium | reverse complement strand
CGGAACGTACCTATACCGTTTACAGCAGAACTCCGATAACAGCCATCTATTACCTAGGAAATTTGCCACAGACATTTTTGCAAAACAGGGTGAGTTATACCTATACGGATGATAACGTGTATACGTATTTCAGCTACGATCCTCATGGAAACGTTCAGTGGATGATACAAAGCATTCCGGGCCTTGGAAATAACTATGTGCGCTACGAATACGACTTAGTTTCAAATAAAGTGCTAGCTGTTCACTATAATGAAGGCTTAATAGATGAATTCCATCACAAATATACATACGACTCAGACCAGCGAATTTTAACAGCATCCACAGCCTGGGGACCCGGAAGCAGTTCTGCCTCCGTCACTCAAAATCCAGGTTTTGTGGGCTGGGATAATGATGCGACCTATAAATACTATAAGCATGGACCGCTTAAACGAATGGAAATTGGAGAAGATCATATCCAGGGGGTAGATTACGTGTATACAATAAATGGATGGCTAAAAGGGATCAATCATCCGGATGTTAAACCAAAAGATGACCCAGGACATGATAACAATAGCATAGGCGGTTTTGGACAGGATTTATTCGGTATGGCACTCGGTTACCATGACGACGATTTTAACCGTGCAGGTTCACCGTATAATCCAGCAACATCCAGCTTAATTAGTTCAACGGGCAATAGCTATAACACACCAGGAGTAAATCTCTATAACGGAAATATCAGCAGTTGGACAATCAAAAGAGACAGTTTAAATGGATCATACAATAACCGTAAGGGATACAAATACCGCTATGATGAATTAAACCGAATGAAGACAGAAGATTATAACTATTTTACAACAAGCTGGCAGAGCTCTGTTATGCTGGATAACCGTTTCACGTATGATGAAAATGGAAGGATAGACAGCTTAAACAGGTATGGACACAGCACTCTTGGCAATGACAGTATAATGGATAAAATGCTCTTCCATTATTATCCGGGAACTAACCGTTTAAAATATGTGAAAGACGCAGTACCTGCGACAGCATTTTCAACTGATGAAGATGACCAGAGTGCTTATGCTATAAATGGAAACTACAATTACACGGCAATCGGAGAACGAGCAAAGGACAGAGAAAATGGAATAGATAGCATTAGATGGACAGTATACGGTAAAGTAAAATCCATAAAAAAACATAACGGAGACAGTCTTGCCTTCACCTATGATGCAAATGGAGACCGCATTATGAAATACGTTAAACCAAATGGAGTAAGCCCAACCGTAACTTATTATGTAAAGGACGGGACAGGGAATGATATGAGTATATACAGCCGAACGACAAGCGGAGCCAATTACGTTTACGAGCAGATTGAAACTCCTGTTTACGGAAGTAAAATGTTAGGAGAATACAAGCCAGATATTATCACCAATACAATTGACACTAATGGAATGCAGAATAGCTGTTTCACATGTAATTTAAGTTACGTTACTGTAGATCTACAAAAGCAACAAGGTAATTATACCCGTTACTTGACTAAAAAGGAATACTTTTTAAAAGATCACCTGGATAATATACGAACTGTATTTTCTGACCGCAAGCAATCCGACGGTTACGCACAAATCACGTCCTATAACAATTACTACAGTTATGGTATGCTCAGTACAGGAATAAATTTAAATTTCTCTCCAACGGACATTCGCTTTGGTTACGCAAACCATGAAAAGGACGACGAGATATTTAATCAAACTGGCGCGAGTATTAATTATGGCGCAAGAGTATATGATGCAAGAATACCAATATTTTGGCGAACCGATGAGGTGTTTAAAAAATATCCTGAATTGTCCCCATATCAATTTGCAAGCGACAGACCTATTGATGGGATAGACTTAAATGGGAAAGAACATGTTACATACATTTATTCAATTGATAATGGGAAATCAACACAATTAGCAGTTATACATCATTCAACAGATGGGCCAAAGGGGCACGGTATAGAGGTAATTACTTTTGGTGCAAAAGGAATAGAGACAAATACCTTTATTAAAACGGCGGCACCACCACCGGCAGCGAAAAGTATTGCAGAAAAGGCAGGTAATGCAATATCGGGAGCATTATCCCAAGCTGACAAATACACAAATTCCTTAAAAGGAAGTGATGCTTCCGGAAGAGAATTTGAAGGTTCTGACAATGGGGCCGTCACGCCAACGCAGGGTGCAAAAATAGCTGGAGGTACTATTGGCGTTATAACTGGTGGGGCGGCTTTTGTAGTTGAAACAGGAGTACTTGCCACATTAGCTGGGGCAGGAATTGTCAATAGTGCAGACGATTTGTTGGGAGGTTCCTTAAACAAAAATGGAAAATCATTATTGGAAAACGTTTCCGGAGACAGCAAAATTATAAGTGGTTTAAAAACTGTCATTAGTGCAGCCAACTTAGCTTCTGGCTTAGTTGGGTCTAAAACTCCTACCAGTATATTAGGTCTAATTAATGATGCTAAAGATGTTAAGACTGGAGTATCAGGTGGAAAAGGTGCTGAAACCCCTCCAAGTGAGACACAAACAGGCGGTGCAGCTGCAACGCCTTCGGGAGGAACAGACCAAAAATAGAGCTAATGCAATATGGTAAGTTTGGTCGAGAAAAAAGCATTAACTTAATGCACTTAATTTTGGAGATGATGGAAAATAAGCCTCTTTTTAAAAGCTATCCAGAGATATTAACGATAGTTTTTCTTACAGGCATGTTATTTTTTTTAGTGAGGTTGATTCTGCAAATGTTTTTTAATGTCTTTGATACAACAGCTAATTCGTTGAATGTTTTTATTACAATAATGATTTCATATGTATTATCTACAGTTACAGAATGGTCTATTGAATTTTATGAGACTAAAATGGTGATTAAATACCCAACAAGATTAACTAAAAAAAAACGTTTGAGAGTGGTTGAATATAAAGATATTAAAACTATATTTTTACAAGAAGGTGCCCCTAAAATCCCACCGCAAATACGAATTCAGTATCAGGGCGAGAATAATACAGTAAAAAAAACCTATTTCTATCTATATCCATATCTATATAAAAAGGAGCGAATAGAATATCTGCTGAATAAGTTAAAATCATTAGGCGTTAATGTTGGAAATAATTTGATTTAGAGTAACAGAAAAATTAATCACAAACCTTTGGTTTAACCTGAATGTTGCAAATGCCTCAAAGAAATTCTAGAAAAAAACAGTTTCTCTTTCTGGGGATAAAAAAAGGTTCTAATGATAGTATTGCAACTAGCGATGATGTCTTTTTCGAATGTGAAGTACTGACAAACGCAATGAAAGTAAAAGATCTGTGAATGTATCATCCGGTATAACCCGGGAATAGTATAAATTTTTCTGTGTTTTTAGTACCAGGTTATCAATGATAAATTGATGATAGGAAAGTGTTTTGCTCAAAAATGTCTAAATAAATATTTAAAATGTTCATTATGAAAAAAAACAAAAACATTTTCACTCCCCAGCTTAAGGCCCTTGACCTGATGCAGGTGCTGGTCGTACTGGCCATTTTCGGTATTCTGCTTTGGGTGGGTGTTGCTAAATTGATGCCGGTGATAACCAAAGCCAAAGCCCAGGAGGCAAAGGAGCATTTGGCTCATCTGCAGATGCTAGAGCAGACCTACTTTTTTGAGAACTCAAAATACTCGGCTGATTTTAAGGAGGTGGGGTACGAGCAGGAGAAGTCGATTACAGAAGGTGGGCATGCGAACTATAAGTATGAGATTATTGAGGTCGGCGCTAATAAATTCAAGGCCCGTGCTACGGCAATTGTTGATTTTAATGGTAATGGAGTGTTTAATGTCTGGGAGATTGATCAGGAGAAGGATCTAAAGGAAGTTACTCCGGATTAATTCAAAAAAAATGCTGCTGGAACTATTCATAATTGCTATGCTCAGTATTATCGTAGTTCAGGATATGAGGTTCCGGAAAATTTCCTGGATACCATTGCCGCTACTGCTCATGGCATTTATGATGTTGAGCTTAAAACAGAATTCATTTCGTGAAGTTGTTTTCATGTACTGGTTCAATTTTCTTTTTATTCTGGTTCAGCATATCTGTTTTGCAGTTTTCTTCTTTATCAAAAAGCGTAAAGTGTTTAACCTTATCAATACCTATCATGGCATTGGAGACATTCTGTTTGCAGTTATATTATGCATGGCCTTTTCACCAATGAATTTTATACATTTTTATATTATCAGTATGTGTCTGACCTTGCTGGGCTACCTTTTGTTTCTCTACCTGCGTTCTGCTAGTTCTAGGGGTGTTCCGACTGCTGGAGGAATGGCGCTGGTATTAATTGTGTGTTTTGTTTTTAAGATGCTGAATGGCACTGATTTTTACTCAGATCATTTATTTTTTGATAGTTTTTAATAACCTATGGAAACTGATCACATCGTCTTGCCCATTGACCTGCAACAGGTAATCACGACCGAGCAGGCCTGGCAATATCAGGTTGTTCCAAAATTGGTTGAAAAAGGCAAAGTGGAATTTTATGTGAAGGAGGATAGCTTTTCGGATGAGACCAGAGAGGCGCTGGAGCTTTTGCTCAATAAGGAGATCGTGCTGATCCGGCACGACCGGGATATTGTTCAGAAAACCTTAAGTAAGTATTACCGGAAAAATGCAGGAAAAGTTACTCCTGCTAAGGCGAAGATCAATACCCAGCAGGCCGATGACTTTTTACATACCCTGATAGCAGAAGCAAGAGAACTTCGCAGTAGCGATATTCATATTGAGACGTATGAAGAAAAATGCCGGGTGAGGGTCCGGATCGATGGGCTCCTTATTGAGCGTTATATTTTAAACCGCAGCGATTATCCGGCCCTGGTTAACAAGATAAAGATCCGGGGAATGCTGGACATCTCAGAAAAGCGTCTGCCTCAGGACGGACGGATCTTGTTTGAGGCGGAAGGAATGAAATTCGATATCCGGGTTTCGGTGTTACCGACACTGTATGGAGAAAAGATCGTTCTTCGTTTGCTGAGCAATGATGCTACCAATGTAGATATTAAGTCGCTGGGCTTTGAGGAAAGAGAACTGGGAGATTATATGGAGGGTATTAAAAAGCCGAACGGGATTTTACTTATTTCGGGTCCTACGGGAAGCGGTAAAACAACCACCTTGTACGCCACCTTAAAAATTCTCAATAAGGAAACTACAAATATTCTAACTGTAGAAGATCCGATCGAATACACTTTGGAAGGAATTAATCAGGTACAATTAAAGGAAGCGATCGGTCTTACATTCGCTAAAGCCCTGAAAACCTTTTTAAGGCAGGATCCGGATATTATTATGCTAGGGGAGATCAGGGATGGAGAAACGGCGCAAATGGCCATACGTGCCGCTTTAACGGGGCACCTGGTTTTATCTACAATTCATACCAATTCCGCTTGGGGAACCATTTCAAGGTTGGTGGACATGGGCGTAGAACCTTTTTTACTAGCAGGGACGATCAATACCAGCGTAGCGCAAAGGTTGTTAAGACTGCTATGTCCAGAATGTAAAAGTACAGAGGCCTTTGATCCCAAACTGTTTCCGAAAAATTTCCGGGCTCCACGGATACTTAAAGAACACAGTACGGCTGTTGGCTGCGAGCATTGTCATTATACGGGTTATAAGGGAAGGAAAGCTATTTACGAGGTGATTCCGATTGACTTTGAACTGGCGGAGTGTATCCGCAGTAATAACTTAAATGTTTCCGATCTATTAAAGGAGCGGCAGATTAAAACCCTGAGTCAAAACGCGTTTGAACTTTTTCAAGGAGGAGAAACTTCTTTGGAGGAGGTATATGCACTGCTGATGAATAATTTTTAAAGATGAAAGGATCGAATAACAGAAAGAAAATCGTGAGCCTCTTTTTAAGAGTTGTTATTCTCTGGCTCTTTTTGGTAGTTATGCAATCTTCTTTATTTGCTCAGCAGGCAGAGGATCGTTTTTCGGCAATTGAGCAAAAACTTACAGCGCTTGCTAATGGAGATAGTCCGGGGCTAAATGAAAAGGTGGAATTATCGGTAAATGGAGTTTCCATACAGGAATTTATCCGGGGACTGGCAGTGCAAAATAATCTGAATATAACGGTTGATCCATCTTTGAACATATCGGTTGTCAACAACTTTACGAATTTACCGGTAGAGGATGTGCTGCTTTTTCTTTGCAAAAACTATAACCTGGATATTAATTTCATTGGGTCCATCATGTCGGTTATAAAGTATGTTCCTCCCGTAGTTGAAAAGATCGTTTCCGGTCCGAAAAAATTGAAAATAAGTTATGATGAGAACTCGGATGAGCTGTCCATGGATTTGAGTAATGACAGTTTACAGGCGGTCGCAAGAGAAATTACCCGTCTGTCTAAGAAGAATGTCATCTATTCGGCGGATATAGCAAATAAATTGGTAAATGGGTTTATCCAGGAAACTTCTTTTGCAAGCGCTTTGTATAATCTGGCGTTAACCAATGATCTGAAAGCGACGCTCACAGAAGATAATTTTTACCTGATCGAAAAAAAGGATGTGGTCGGTCTGGATAAGACCGGAAAGGGAGCTAAAAACGGCAAAGGAAGATCTGCTCCAAGCTCTGGATTAAAGCTGAAAGTAGATGAGAATGGGCTTTTGAACATTGAAGCAATTGCCGTTCCAATAGCAGAGGTGGTGGACCAGGTGTGCAGCGAGTTTAAAGCAAATTATTTTATGTTCTCAGAGCTTAAAGGAAATATTACCCTCAACATAACAGGCTCCGGACTGGAGGAGTTTTTAAAGAAGATTTTTAATGGTACGGAATATACCTTTCAAAAACGGGATGGCATTTACCTTATCGGGGAACGAAGCCAGGAAGGCCTCCGTACTTCTAAAGTGCTGCAGTTTAAGTACAGAACGGTTGATAAGGTCATTGATTTTATACCAGCTGATTTAAAAAAGGGACTTGAATTAAAACCCTTTCCGGATTTAAACAGCCTTATTATGAGTGGGTCTCAGCCAAGAATGGATGAGCTGGAATCTTTTTTACGGGATATTGACCGGGTGGTACCGGTTGTTATGCTGGAACTAACGGTAGTGGATGTAACAGATACCAAAACACTTGCAACTGGGATTTCGGCAGGTCTTGGTACAGCTCCTGCTGTGACCGGGGGACAGGTCTTTCCGGGCCCGAATGTGACGCTGAGTTCCACTTCGATCAATAATCTGATTTCAGGACTTACCGGTGGGCTGATTAACCTAGGCTCGGTAACACCTAATTTTTATTTAAACCTTCAGGCATTGGAAAGCCAGGGCCTTATTAAAATTCGTTCTACCCCAAAGCTTGCTACCCTCAATGGCCACGAGGCAAAGATGACCATTGGTGATACGGAGTATTACCTTCAGACATCTACGACACTTACGGGTTCTGTTGCGGCTACCACTCAAACGGCCCAAAGCTGGCTTCCGGTAAATGCAGACTTGGAGATCAGTGTTAACCCGATGGTTTCGGCGGATAACCAGATAACCCTTGATGTTAAGTTTAAGCAAAGTACGTTTACCGCCCGGATAGCTCCAACGGCTCCTCCCGGAACAACTACCCGGAACTTTCAATCCCTGATCCGGGTAAAAAACAATGAAACGATACTGCTTGGAGGACTGGAAGAAAATCAGGTGAATGATTCTGGTTCAGGATTTCCATTTCTATCGAGAATACCCATTATCAAATGGTTTTTCAGTAGCCGTACCAAAACCAATACCAAGGCGAGGCTTTCCATTTTCATTAAACCAACTGTGATGTATTGATATGTTAAAGGAAATCAGATCGGGTAGTTTATGGGAGAACCGCAAGGTCACGGGACTGGAGATCGTGCTGGCTGCTGATGGTGCTGTCCGGATGAACGTTTGTGCGTTAGAGAAAAAAAAGGAAAGTATTGTTACCGTTTTTTCAAAAGCCGGAATAGAAGCGCTCGGAGAGCTTAGAGAAGTTGTTTCAAAGAAAACACCGGTCTCTTTGGTAATAAATGGTAAGGGGATTTTGCATAAAAAGCTTTTACTGTCAGAGCAGGATACCGATAAAACTATTTTACAGAAAGTATTAACGGGAGCAAATCCTACAGATTTTTATTTACAGAAGGTGCAGGTATTTGATAACCAATATTATGTTTCGGCTGTACGCAAAGATTTACTGGATGCATGGCTTAAAACGTTAAAGGAGGAAGGTTTCTGGGTCATTGATTGCGCTATGGGTCCTTTTGCAGTGAATGCAATTGTCCCCTTGATTTTACTCGGGGACGCACCCGCTGATTTTAATCTTAACGTGGGAACCTTTCAAATCACCTTTGGCAATCAGGGAACGATAGAAGAGGTTCAAGGCGTTTCCTGGACTGCTTCTGATAAGACGATACGAGTGGGGGAGGAGCCGATTTTAGCAGATACACTGCTTTGTTTCGCCGCTGCCTTCGGGACTCTGATCCAAAATGAAATAAGACCACATGCTTCTATTCCTTACGTTAAGCAAGAAAGGGAAGAATTTACTGAAAAGAGAAAATTCCAAAGAAGGCTTTACGCATTTGCGGCTGTTTTGATCCTTGTGCTCAGTATCAACTTTTTTTTAAGCAGCGTTTATTCCAAAGAAAAAAGTGCTCTCCTTTTGCAGCTGGAATCCGGAAAAGATGCGCTGCTTAAACTGGATAAGCTAAAACAGAAGGTGGATGAAAAACAGCTTTTTTTAGAAAAAAATGATCTTTTGCAAACATCCCGGAAGTCCTGGTACGCAGATCAGTTGGCCGCTGATCTGCCCGAGGCGATACAACTTACCCGGATGAATATAAATCCTTTACAGAAAAAAAAGGGGAGTGAAGAGGATAAGATTTCTTTCGACATTGACCATCTCATCGTAGAAGGTTTTTGCAAAAAAAGTACGGAGCTTAACGAATGGATGAAAATTATTAAAAACAAAAAGTGGATCAGGGAGGTAAGTCTACTTAATTACAGCCAGGATAAAACCAAGGAAGCAGCAGAGTTTGTTATTTCAATTAACATGAACTGAACAAATGCTGGAAAATCTAAGCTATAAAAAGAAAAATAAGTTTTTGCTCTATGGTGGTTTACTGCTGCTGTTTCTTTTGTATGCCTTGTTTATTTCAGACACCATTGAACTTCATGCTGTTTGCAGCTCGCTCACCGGGCAGGTGCAAATGGCCCAGGGAGCACCCGAAAAGGTGCGGATCTATGAGGGCCGGTTAACAGAGATGGAAAAGCAGCTTGGGATGGAACAGGTCCAAGCAAAGGAAGGAGAGGTAGAGCAGGCTCTTTTAAGTACAGTGGCTAACTATTGCCAGGGAAACGGATTGGTTTTACGTGAATTTCCAAGCACGGAGCAGTCTGCTGAGAACGATTTTAAGGTACAGACCAATGTTTTTGTGGTAGAAGGTGGATTTGTCAAGTTACTAAAGCTGGTTTATCTATTAGAGCAGAAGCAAAAACTTGGAAAGGTAAGCTCGGTAGATTTTTCCTCCAAAAAGGATTATAAAACGGGACTGTTTGCCTTAACGGCTAAGGTTTATATACAAAATGTAAAAGGACAAAAAGTATGAGAATCTATTCGCTTAAACTGCTGCTGCCAGCTTTGCTGCTGATCTTTTTAGCGGCCTGCCAGGATATTATAGAGCCAAATCTTTCTAAGACTACCATCAATGTGCTTGCTCCTGGCAATGGCATTGTTTCTTCTTCCAACAGTGTTACCTTTTGGTGGGACCAGGTAAATGGAGCGGATAATTACAGGATCTCCGTAGTAAGACCCAGCTTTTCTTCTGTTCAGTCCTTGATCTTCGACAGTACCGTTACAGGAACTAAGTTCAGCTATAATTTTACTCCGGGCACTTACCAGTGGCGAGTCCGGGCTCAGAACGGATCCAGTAATACTCCTTATGTAACCTGGGGATTTACCATTGACACCAGCAGCAACTTGAGTGGCAGTAAGGTGATTCTAAGCTCTCCGGTAAACAATTCCTTTTCCAATGTAGTAAAGCAGTTATTCCGCTGGGCTTCCTTACCCAATGCGGCTCAATATACCTTTGAACTATTTGATTCAACCAATGCCAGTGTGTACACCAAAGCGCTTATTACCGGTGATACGGCTTCGTATACATTTGCCCTGGATGGCAAATACCACTGGGATGTGAAAGCCATAAACAGCTTTTCGGTTACCGCCAATGTGAATACCTTTTATCTGACCATTAACAGAACAGCTCCCAGCCCTCCTTCGCTGACTTTTCCGGCTTATAACGATACGGCGTCTTCGCCGGTGACCTTAAAATGGCAAAGAAATTCTTCTTCTGTGATTGGAGACAGCATTTACATAGCAAGTGATTCTTTGCTGGGCAATGTTTTACAAAGAGCTTATTCCACGGTGGCTTATTACAGGTATGTTTTCTCGGGAACTTCCGGGACGCCTTATTTCTGGCAGGTGAAGTCCATTGATGCAGCAGGTAATAGAAGCGGCTGGAGTAATCTTGGAAAATTCAGGGTCAAGTAATGAAAGACAAGAAGGTAATGATCTATTTTTTATTACCACTCGTGATTTTTATCTGGGGTTCATTTTTAGTGCGACTTTTTAAAGGTTTTTACCCGGATGTTGGAACAAAAATTATTTCAGGTGTTAATGTACCTGCAAAGATGAAGGAAAACAATTTGCCGGATACCTTTTCGATCATTGCCAATTACCGGGATCCCTTTTTGGGAAAATCCGTTTCCATGAATTCCGGCAAGGTGGTAAGGGCAATTCCTGTAGTTAAGAAAGCTCCGGAAGTAAAAATTCCCTGGCCTTTAATTGCCTACAAGGGAATGATGAAAAATGCGAAGGCGAATAAAAAACTGGCTGTTGTTTCCATCAGCGGTAAAAGTAATCTAATGAATAGTGGTGACCTAATAAACGGGATAGCGCTTGAAAACATAGAAAAGGATTCTATTGAAGTGGCTTTTCAAAATGAGACAAAATGGGTAAAAAAATGAAACAGTTTTCTGTATTGGTAGTCCTGTCTATGTCACTGGCATTCCTGCAGGGGAACGCTCAGGTATTTTTCAGGAAAAAGACACAGCTTATTAACGTTAATAATAAGGATTATTCTGAACGCGTAGAGGTTTTTGTAGGCAAGCGTGGCATAAGGACAAATGACAGTCTTATTTACTCCTGGTATGCCTTCAATAAGGTAATGCACACGGTAGGAGCATTTGACGGGCAAATATTGCACGGAGATTATAAGGCTTTTTACTATTCGGATAATCTTAAGGAAAAAGGCATTTACCGATATGGTTTAAGGTCCGGGAAATGGATCAGCTGGTATGAGAATGGGAATATAAAAGATGTTGTCTGTTGGAAAAATGGAAAAAAAAACGGGGACTGCAGGCTGTACGATTTTAAAGGAGAACCCTTACTTCTGGCGCATTACAAAAACAACCAGTATAACGGGCTGGTCTTGACATATGAAGCAGGAAAGCAAATAAGCTCGAAAAAGTATAAAAATGGGATAGAGCTTCTTCCGGCAAAAAAGGAGCTCATTACTCATGAAAAGAAGGTAGCACTGACTGAAAATAAAGCAGAGGTAGGTGAAAGCAAGAAAGTGGTAAGTGAAAACAAGAAAACGGTAACTGAAAACAAGAAAGAAGTCACATCAACTAAACAAAAAACAAAATCCGGTAAATGGAAGGAAAAGGTTAACCATGCGAAAACCAAGGTAAAATCCTGGTTTAAGAAGAAAGACGCTCCTAAGCCTAAGGAGAATAAACCTGTTGCAAAACCTCTTACTACGAGCATAAAATAGTCACATGCTGAAAGCTTCTTCCTTAATGTATGCCCTTACTATTTCCTTGCTTATTGCACTTGTCATTGGTTCTGTCATCATGTTTTCAGGGTTTACCCATCGTGAATTACAGCAACTATTGCTTAATGATAAAGGTATTCGTAACTCCAGTTCGGGGATTACTTTGCTTATGGGAGATCAGGAGATTATTAAATCTGGAGAAAGTAAAACGCTTGATCTTTACGGAGAGGGAACCGATAGCGTACTGCTTAAAAAACAAAACTGGGGAGTTTTTGATCTGATTACTTCAAAATCCATTCAAAAAGGAAACGCTAAGACTCTTATGGCACTCAGCGGATCTGGTTTTGATTCCGCTACCTGCTGCGCGCTTTACCTGGAGGACGATGACAAACCTTTATCGGTATGCGGAGCCACTCTTATTAAAGGACATTGTTTTCTTCCCAAAGCCGGGATCAAAAGAGCTTATATAGAGGGTGAAAATTTTACCGGGAGTAAAATGACAGAAGGAACAGTTGAAAATAGTAAAAAGCAATTACCTGAAATCGAGCAGGCTTTAATTACGGAGCTTAAAACCTATTTTACTGGAGAATGCATTCATGCAGGGGACAGCGTTATGAATATAGACGAACAGGGATTAAGGGATACTGTTTATAATTCGTTTGGGAAGAAGACTATTTTTCTGATAAGCGGAGAAAACATAAAGCTTACAAACAGGAAAATAGGAGGCAACATTGTTCTTATTTCCACTAAGAAAATTACAATTAGCGATGATTGCAGTTTGGAAGACGTACTTGTATTCGCACCCAAAATTGAAATAGAAGATGGCTTTACTGGAAATCTGCAGGTCTTCGCCTCCGATAGTCTGCTCATTGGTAAAGAATGTAAATTAAATTATCCAAGCGCAATCGGGGTACTGAGCATTGTTTCGGATTCAGTAGCAAAGCCCAATGCTCTTATAAAAGACCAGACGATAATAGAAGGGGTAGTTTTAGGCTACCAGGATGAAACGAATGAGAAAAAATCTTTAAGTGTAAGCATAGATAAAGGAGTTAAAATTACCGGGCAGGTTTACTGCAACGGGTCACTTGATCTAAAGGGGAGCGTATTTGGAACGGTGATGTGCAAGCGCTTTGTTTTGACAACCTCTTCCTCGGTTTATGAAAACGAGCTTTTGGATGCTGTAATTGATAACAGTAAGCTGCCCGGCTATTTTGCCGGTCTTGCGCTGGATGAAAAAAAGTACCTAAAAAAGATCGTTAAATGGCTTTATTGATAGACTACAAGCTGAAAGCCTCTATGATGCTGGAAGCGCTCATTGCTACGATCGTTGTTGCGATAAGTTTTGGCCTGGCGGTGAGTGTTTATTCCAACGTGCTCCGATCCGGGGATCTGAGAAATAAACTCAAAGCTCAGCTGATATTAAATAACCATGCGATTGAGATGAAAACAGAAAAAAAATACGTAGACGATAAAATAGAGTACGATAATGGTAGCCTTATTCAAAAGATAAGTAAATACAATGGCACGGGAAATGTGTTCCAGCTTAGTCTGACGTTTACTGATAAAAGCGGAAAAGTACTAGCAGCACAAACTGAACTGATTGTTGAATGAATGTTTTTAAAACAAAGCTAAAAGCGCTTACGCTGATTGACGCGATGGTAGGCATGATCATCAGCGCTATGACGGTAGCTTTTGCTATAACAGGTTATCAGGTGATCTATAAACAGTTTTACGATTATAAACGGATGAATAAGGTGACCGTTGACCTTACTCAGTTTAATTCAGTTTTTAAAAATGATTTTTTTAATGCATTTCTAATAAAGAAAAACAATAACGGAATCGACATTGATTTGCCGGTAAAGTATGGACAGGAATTTAGTAATGCTCTGTATGAAAATCAGATTAGCTACCAGTTTAATCAGCAGTATGTGATCCGAAAGCTGAACAATCATCCCGATACTTTTTTTGTTTCCTGTACAAATCCTATAGCTCAGTTTTTAAACCACGAACAGATGCAAAATTCAGGGCTGGTTGATGAATTGACTTTTGACGTAGCGCTATTTGGAAAAAATGAATCCCTGCATTTCCAAAAGCAATACGCTGCGGATCTACTAATGAGGACTGAAGCGGAGCCCGGTCAATTGTTCTTAAACACCTTTGATAATAAATAAAATATGGCCATTGACCTGAGTCTATACAATCAAAAAAGGAAAGAGGAAAACCAGTCTCAGGCTAAACGAGATTGGACGGAGGATCTGTCCGGCCTATTAAGTAAGGAGATTAAACTCTTTGGATCGAGTTTCGGAGATAAGAAAAAAGTGCGTTTCTATTCAGAGCTATCTATTTTGCTTACTTCAGGTATTGACATGCGTACGGCACTGGAAATGCTGGAAGAGGAACAGGAGAAAAAAGATGACAGGCAGCTTATGGGAGAAATTAAACAAAGCATGGTGGAAGGAAAGAATCTTTCAGAAGCAACATTCGCTTCTGGGAAATTTTCTGAATATGAATTTTACAGCATGAAGATAGGGGAGGAGAGTGGAAGAATGACAGAGGTTCTGCAAAGTCTTACCAAATATTACGATGATAAGCTGGAACAAAGACGGCAGATCATAAATGCTTTGTCCTATCCTTTAATTGTAATAAGTGCGTCTGTTTGCGTGATTGTCTTTATGATGCGTTTTGTTGTTCCAATGTTCGCGGAACTATTTCGTCAGTTCAAAGGAGATTTGCCGCTCATTACCAAAGTGATGCTGAGAATTTCAGGTGGAATGTCAACCTATGGGGCTATTGTCCTTTTTTCAGTTATCGCAGTAATCGGTACACTTTACAGCCAACGAAAAGCGATCTGGTACCGGAAGTTTTTCTCTTCACTTGTTTTACATTTACCTGTTTTTGGAGCAATGGTGAAGAAGGTATACTTGGCTCGTTTTTGCCAAAGCATGAACTTGCTTCTTTCTGCTCAGACCCCTCTTAATTCGGCTATTGCTTTAGTCAAAAAGATGGTTGGATTTTATCCTATTGAGCAGAGCCTGGATGCTGTAAACGAAGATCTGACTAGGGGAGCTAAGCTGCATGAAAGTTTGGGTAAGTTTAAAGTATATGAAAGAAGGATGATTTCTTTACTTCGAGTTGCCGAAGAAGTCAAGCAAATGGATGTTATGTTCGGAAGACTCGCCCAGCAATATGGAGCCGAAGTGGATCACCAGACCAAACTACTTGGAAATATTATTCAGCCGATTTTACTATTACTCCTGGGCTTGGTTGTCGGCTTTATTGTACTTGCGATGTACATGCCTCTTTTCCAGCTCAGCAATATTATGCAGTGATTTGCTGTGCCAATATATAATTAGTAGAGGCTGACCTGTGAAAGAGAATAGTATAAGAGAGGAAAGCGAAGGTCGGGCAGACTTCTAAGTACGTAGTATTAATTCATTAGAAAGTCGTAATTATTTGTTTGTTAGTCGGAAAAATCAAGTTATTTTTGAATAATAAGTAAACACTTATCCAATGATTAAAAAGACACTTAATTTTTCATTTTTTTTAGCAATTGTTTTGAATACGAATGCACAATCACCAACAATTACATCTTTCAGTCCTGATAGCGGTTCGGCAGGAACATTGATAACAATTGTTGGTACTAATTTGGAAAGACCAACTGCTTTTACCACAGGCGGAATAAATACTCTAGTTGTCTCTGACACATCTGTATTGGTTTCCAATTACGGAGATACGTTAGTAGGATTGATTATGCCAGGTTCAGTAACTGGCGTTATATCGGTTACAACTGCCAAAGGAACTGCTGTCAGCATTAGTAATTTCAAGGTTATAAGGACTCCTTACCCCAGCCTACAGCAGGGAAATAAATTGGCGGGTACAGGGGCAATGGGTAATGCAGGGCAAGGTATTTCCGTTTCTATCTCAGCAGATGGTAATACGGAAATTATGGGAGGATATCTGGATAATAATGACGCAGGAGCCGCATGGATATATAATCGTTCAAATGGAGTATGGTCTCAGCAGGGGAATAAACTGGTAGGTAAAGGAGCTGTTAATACAACATTTGCAGCACGTCAAGGCACCTCTGTTGCCATTTCAGCAGATGGAAATACTGCTATCGTAGGAGGTGATCAAGATGATAGCGCTAAAGGAGCGGCATGGATCTATACCCGCTCAGGTGGAGTGTGGACTCAACAGGGTAATAAATTGGTGGGCACAGGAGAGCTCGGCTCCGGATTTCAAGGTAGTTCTGTCTCCATTTCAGCAGATGGGAATACTGCCGTTGTGGGAGCATATCTGGATGATAACCAGGTAGGAGCTGTATGGGTTTTTACCCGATCAGGCGGTGTATGGGCTCAACAGGGTAATAAATTAGTGGGAACAGGAGCTACTGGTAATGCAGGACAGGGCGCAGCTGTTTCGATTTCAGCAGATGGGAATACTATTATCGTGGGAGGATCTGCAGATAATAGCAATATAGGAGCTGTATGGGTTTTTACCCGATCGGGTGGTGCATGGGCTCAACAGGGTAGTAAATTAGTGGGGACTGGAGCTATTGGTGAGGCAGGACAGGGTGGAGCTGTTTCGATTTCAGCAGATGGAAATACCGCTATCGTTGGAGGTCTTATTGATAATAGTGATATAGGAGCTGCATGGGTTTTTAACCGTTCTGCAGGAGCATGGTCTCAGCAGGGATATAAATTAGTAGGTACGGGAGCTATTAACGTAAATGGACAAAATGGAGCCGCACAGGGCACCTCTGTTTCCATTTCAGCAGATGGAAATACTGCTATCGTGGGAGGAGCAGGAGATAATAGTTATGCTGGAGCTACGTGGGTTTATACTCGCTCAGGTGGAGTATGGACTCAACAGGGTAATAAATTGGTGGGTACAGGAGCTATACATTTTGCAGATCAAGGCGCAGCTATAGCGATTTCAGCTGATGGAAATACTGCTATTGTAGGAGGGGGGGCAGATAATAGCACTGAAGGAGCTGTATGGGTTTTCGTTTCGTCAAACAGTGTGATACTTACAGCTGTGAACGAAATAATAAGAACCCAAAACGAACTTGCTGTTTACCCAAATCCAAGTAACGGCTTGTTTACCATCCAATCGACAAACGAAGGAATTTACTCAATCATTGGTGAGTTAGGGCAAATAGTTCAAACATTTAAATTAAATGCTGAAAATAATTATAACGTAAATGTTCAAAATTTAAACAATGGCATTTATTTCATTGTTGGATACGATGGTGCTCAGGCAATCAAACAGAAAGTTTTAGTAGCCAAGTGATTTTCAGGTATTCGTTTGCTACTTGTATGAATATGAATTGAATGCAGTAATTTACGTGTCCCATCCATTAAACTTGTGATATTGAAGATTATCTAGGTCTAAGCCGTCTTCATAATCTTCAATATCTCTTTTTGCATCTTCCAAAATACTTTCATTGTCATACCATAAATCGTCAGACGGATAACAACAAATACCATTTGTTAATTTAGTAATTATTGCACTTATTAAAACAGCGAATCTAAAATCAAAATCATCATGGTCTCCCCAAACAAAAGAAATAAGCAGTGTGCAATTTTTCAGTTTGTCGTCAATTTTTGGACTTTCAAAAAAAATGGGTTCATTTTGCCTCTTAAATAGTTTTGGATTTAATAATTTGTTGGTTAACGATTGAATTTTTTGTTTTTCGGTATCTAAATCAAAAGCTTCATAATAAATTTCGAAACCAGTTATCAAATATTCATTTTTAAACTTCTGGTATTTGGTATTTAATAATTTGAATTTAATTGGCAAAAATCCTTCTCCACCTAAAAAATGAAAATCAGGGTGAAATTCGCATTCCATTTCGAATTCATTAAGCTTTTCAACTATTTTAGGAATAATGTCGTCTGATATTTCTTTAACATAAATTTGTAGTATGAGGCCCATGTTTATTTATGTATAGTAAATAACGATTACTGGAGGGAAGGTAAAATAATAATTAAAAAGGCCAATACTATTTATCAATTACTATCTGAAACCCATCTATTTAACATAAGATTAATTATAGGGCAAAATAGAAGCCTGAAATTTTGGAGATTTTATTTTACAGTCTCGCGTCAAGGTATAGTTTCATTGGATAATACTTCCTATTTTTTTATTTCCAATATTGGTGTCTGGTTTAATTTTCCCATTTTCATCTGCTTCACCTAAATAAATGTCACCAGTGGGATCAAATACTTCATAGTGAATTTTATTATTCTTGTGAAAAAAATCAAAGTACCAATAATTTCCCGTTTGAATATGCTTATATATTCTTTCCTTGGTTCTTGGCCAAAATTTATTTAAAGGTTCAAAGTCCTTATTGTTTTTCAATGAGAACTTCCCCGCTGGTAATGTTACCATCCATTTTATAAATCCAGCATCGCTATTGGTCGATGAAACATTAATTAATTCTGGGAAGGAATTTACATGAGTAATATCCTTAATAATATGAAGCTCTTCTCTTTCAACAGCAATGGATTGACCTAAACAAATACAGATTGTTTTCTCAGAATCGGAATCCTTCAACGTATCTTCTGCTGATTCTGAAACTACAAAAGGGGAAATTACAGCTGTCACGTTTATTGTCCAATTCGCATAAATGAACTGGGAATTTCGAATTCTTGGGTTGCAAACATTAGTGCTTTTTGTTCCAATAATAGTTTGTATTTGATTTGTTATTCCTGTTAGGTATGGGTCGGGAACATATCCTTTTGCTACTTCTAAGAAACATCTAACATTATCGGAATCATAAAAAATTTCATATTCTGATTTTTTCTTTAAATTGTGCTTAATTGAATATAATTCCTTTACAATATCCGTGTAAGAGTTTGAATTTGTGCTCAAATTTTTAAATGCCAAATCAGTAGCTGGAAAATATAAATATGCTTTTATTTTCATGACTAAAATCCGAGTAAATCGTTAAGATCAATTTCTGTTTGTTCGAAAAAATCTTTCGGTTGCCTGTCTATTTTACCTCCAACAAGAATTTTAACGGGGATTACAGAAGCGAAATGCTTATCATCATCTCTTTTGAAATGATAAATTTTTACTAAATCTTTATCTATGCCTTTTTGCCCCTGCTCAAAACGTTTACATGCAACAAGAATACCGTTAATGATATGTTCACTATGTGTTTCAAGAATAATTTGAACCCCGTTTTGTGCTGCAAAGGCAAGGAGTTTTGCTAATTCTGATTGACCACTAGCATGTAAATGTGCTTCTGGATTTTCAATTAATATTAGACTGCTTTTATCGGCTGAAAGAGCAGCAACTATAATGGGCAAAGCGTAGCTTAATCCAAATCCTACATTTTCCGAACTAAATTCATTTGTTGGACCGTCAGGCTTGTTAAAACTATATTTTATAACATACGAACTTCCATTTCTAACCGGCACAACGTTTACATTTGGGCTAATAACCCTTTCCCATGCAGATGTTTGAGCAAGTAAATCATTATCCCCTGAAGAGGAATGCAGCAAGTTTTCAAAACGAACTTTTTCCTTTTTCTCTTTCCCCCAATAATACAGAAAGTGAGCTACTAATTCCGCTTGGCCCTTTTCTAGAGATAGCTGTTTTTTAGATTCTACAGCAAATGTATTAGATTCAGCTTTAATCATTCTGGAAGCACTTAAATACTGAAAATTGTCATTAAATACACTAATTTTCTCTAAACTGCCGGATGAAGAACTGGTCAAAGGAACAAAACCACCTGTAAGATTGTTCTTCTCTGGTTTGAACTTCCAATAATGATTTTCGTTTTGTTCAGTTGTGATTGAAAACTCAATTGTATCATTTCCTGCATATTGGTAAATGGCATCTTCGAAATTGCCTATATAAGAGTATGGTTTATTAAGCTGCAAACCTTTTTGCAAAACATTGTTCTCATGCGACTGCCTTAAAAGTAATAAGGCCTGAAACACTGAGGACTTTCCAACTCCATTAATTCCAGAAAGTATATTCAAATTTTTCAATTCCAAAGACGTATCGGAATGAGCTTTGAAATTCTTTATCGCTAAACTCTTTATCATGTTACTTGTCAATTGTTTCGTTTACAATTCTTTCAATTTCACTAAATCGTGTATACACGCTTTCCTTTTGTCCAGTACCGGAAGATAGAGAATATTCAAATCGAAGATCATTATTAATTTCAATGAATTTATCTTTTAATATTTCACCTTTTTCAATAAGCTTTTGTACCTGAGCATCTGTTAATCTGCTAAATGCAACACTAAAAGATTCAAACAATGCTTTATTCAGTGGTTTTCTTCTGTCTCCTCTATCTTTGCGCTTTCGAAAAGCATCAATTCCAAAAATTGCAATGGATGTATTCATTGCCTTAATGAAATCGCCCTTCATTTTTATTCTACTTTCAGCATTTGTTTGATTTTTTATGGCCTTCATACCTTTTGTCATGAAACTGTCCAAATCAGAATCATATTTCTGATAAGGAGTAAGGTAAAATGAAACGAAGCGAGTTATGAAATCTCTATCTTCCATTCTATCTGTCCTAATGACCCAACAAGTTGCTTCTTTGAATACTTCTTCCGCAGCAAGTTCTGCTATAAAGTCAGAAGCAACTCCTTGATTCAAAGCATGGCGAATTTCCTGAGCTGTCAGTACTAATCCTCCAGTGTTAATGCGCTTAAAAATATTGAACTTCACCTCATCTGGCGTACCTTTCTCAACAACGTATACCGTTAGTGGCGTTGTTTTAATTCTTCTATGAAGTTCCCTTGGTAATTGGTCGTAACTTAAGTCATTAAACTGTCCTAAAAATTCGAGATCTTGTAAGACGAGTGTTTTTTTAACTACAAAATTTCTTATCGCACTTGTTCTTTGTAACCCATCAATTACTTGCCATTTGTCATCTTCGCTTTCATCAAAGTAAAAAGCTGGCAACGGCAATCGTAAAAGAATTGATTCAATTAAACCGCATTGTTGTTTTTCACTCCATAAATCTTCTTTGCGTTGAAATCCAGTGAAGAAATTTATTTCCCGGTGTTCGATTCTGTCTATAAGTTCTCCTAATGTATATGGATCTCTTCTAATACGGATCAAATTTGGATCAAAGGGAACTTTTATTGGAACATTACTCTCGTCTGACTCTTCGACTTTTTTTGCAGTATTATCAATTGCAATTTCTTCATTTTCATTATTATTTTGTTCCACAGCAGGATATTCCACTTGTGTTAAATTTTCACCGCTAACAACTGTTGCATACTTTGTATCTCCAGTATTTCTATATTGTTGAGCATTAGAAAATTCAATGAAAGTGTATTTATTTTCAGCTTCTAACAAAATTGAATTATTTGTAAATTCAAAAAAGCCTACCTTTTGGGTGCCATCTTTAAAGATCAACTTGGTAGGTTTAAATTTTGGAGCATAAACCGATGGAAAAACCGGGTCGATACTTTTTGCTATTTCGTCTTTTGTCACCTTCTGAACTATTTATATTGTTTAAAGTCTATCCTATTATGATTTTTTCTACGTATGGCGGCTTCGTTGCGCCTTAATGGCGGCTTTGGCGGCTTTATGGCGGCTTAGCAAATATTCAGTTCCCTTGCCTGTTTTACCCATCTGTTCAAGGATAGTCCTGTTTACCAAATCTGTCAAATCGCGTGTTGCCGTTCTTTCTGAGGTGTCTGCTATTTTTTTATACAGCGCATTAGTAATTTTGCCCTTTTCTTTCATATACAGAATCGCTTTCATCTGACGCTCATTTAATCCTAATTTATATAGAGCATCTTCAGTATAACTATCTTGCCTGAATGTAACAAGGATACCTCCCCCATCCTCTTCATACAAAGGTTCCGGCAATCCGGCCTTCTTACATTCCTCCATCATTTTAACTGTTCCATGACCCCATGATTCAATATAAGAAGCTTTGTAAAACACATCTGCAATAAGCTCGTTTCTCGGATATGACGAATGCTTTTTACGGAGTTTAGCAATAGTAAGCTTACGGCTTAGCTCCCCATTGTTCCATAGTGTAAGCTGATCCGGGTATATCTTCAACTGTGTATGAAATTGCGAATAATCCCGGTGAACTATTGCGTTTACAATAGCCTCCCGTAAAGCAGGTTCTGGGTACTCAAGATTTTCTTCCCGACGTAAAGAGCGAATTTTGATGTTAGTCTGAAGATATTTCTTTTTCAAGACTTCCATAGCGCCTTCTACCTGTTGAAATAAGTTGCCATATATCTCGTCCATGCTGAGAAGCGTAGCTTCATCCTTAAAACGGCCAATCTTAATGTAAGAACTGATATAGAACTGGCGGGGATCCTTCCCAAATAGTAAAATTGCGGCACGGGTGGGTTTTCCCTTATTTAAAAGATGTAGTTTGCCAAGAAGACCTGAAAGCGATTTTTCCCTAGCCGCAGCCGGGAATCTTTTTATCGCCAGTTCTTTGAATTCGGAAATTGTTTCAGGATCTATGTCCTTTAAAGTTGCTCGTTCTTCCGGCAATGCATCCCAAGTTAGGCCACTTTTATCTAACAAAAAGTTGTGGAGCCCGGCTCCATTCAACTCCTGAGTGGTACTTCCGGAACGGATATAATATTTACCACGATATGAAATTGGGGTTTCATAAGGTTTTACCCGAATCAGAATATATTCTTTCCCAACTTCTTTCTTAAGACTAACATTCGCAACGAATCCCAAAAGATCAACGATTTTGTTTGGGATGTCTTCCATTAGTTTTTTAGCCCCGTCAAGACCCGCTATTTTGCCCTGGTCATTTTTACCAATGAAAAGTTGTCCGCCATGAGTATTGGCAAAAGCACAGACAGTCTTCAGGAATTCATCTCTCCAGTTTTGTTTGAACTCTGTATTTTGGCTTTCTTTATTCATTCTTCATACAAAATAAGACAAAAGGAATCATTTAGAGCGTATTCTCTGGAAGAAAAGAGCGAAAAAATCAATTAATTGAATAGGGACATTTTTATGGCCAGCCATTGGGATAAAAAGTGAACCCCACCGAAGCGGGGTTCAAGGTTCTCACCTTCGGCATATAGCCTTATTGTGATAAGATAAAAAGAGGGATAAGCTCTTAATTCTACATCAAATATATGAATTTTTATAAACTCATGGAAATTACTACTTTGGTTCATCTGAATATTAAATCTTAATAGATATGGCTAAAATCCTCGGACTTGACCTCGGCACTAATTCAATCGGCTGGGCTATAGTTAATCGAAATGACAACCAGTTTGAACTGATAAATAAAGGTGTCCATATCTTTTCGGAAGGAGTAAAAATTGAAAAAGGAAAGGAAAGTTCAAAGGCGGCTGAGCGAACCAAATACAGAAGCGCAAGAAGGACTAAATTCAGAAGAAAACTTCGTAAAATAGAAACACTTGGCGTTTTAATTAAACATAATATGTGTCCCCTATCTCCTGAAGAATTACAAGGGTGGCGAATAAATAAAAAAGCATACCCGAAAAATCAGGAATTCTTAAAATGGTTAAAAACTGACGAAGCCACGAATGCCAATCCATATTTTTTTAGAGACAAAGCTAGCAGAGAAAAAATAGCACTTAAAGATTTGGGGCGGGCATTTTACCACATTTCACAGCGTAGAGGATTTCTGAGTAACCGTCTTGATCAGGGAGACGATGGACTCATGGATCAAATAAGAAAGGAATTACTGGATATTGTGGGCGGCGAAACCGACCGGGATGAACTAAATGCTTCAATAAAATTTATTTTGGAATCTTATGCCGATGAAGACGATAAAGTAGTAAACAAATTCCTGAATTCATTTGAGAAAAATAGAAAGACAAATGAGCTAAAACCCGTTGAAGAACTTAAAGAGTTATTAATTAAATTTCTGAACAGGACAGAAAATCTCGGAAAAGTTAAAAAGGGAATTGCTGTATTGTCCCAAAAAATGGAAAAGGAAAGCTGCGAAACATTGGGCCAATATTTTTATACGTGCTATAAAAAGAATGAAAAAATACGGATCCAGTATACTGACCGTGAAGAACATTACTTAAAAGAGTTTGAAATCATTTGTGAAGTCCAAAAACTAGCATTACCTGTCAGGAAGGAATTAGAAAACGCGATTTTCTATCAGCGGCCCCTAAAATCTCAAAGAGGACTTGTAGGAAAATGTTCATTTGAGAAAAATAAACCTCGTTGTCCCATTTCTCATCCATCATATGAAGAATTCCGGGCATTGCAATTTATAAATAGTATTAGATGCAATGGGGACCCTTTAAATAAAGAACAACGTAAAGACATTTGGCATCTGTTTGTTAGAAAAAGTAAGCCCAATTTCGATTTTATGGAAATAAGAAAGGATCTTACCCCAAAAGGCATTGAGTTGAAATTTAATTACAGTGATAGAACCAATGTCAGTGGATGCCCTACTATTGCTCAATTATCACAGAAAAATACTTTCGGTGAGCACTGGAAGGAAAGCATATATGAAAAGTACATTGCTAAGAAAACAAAAATTGGTATAAAAAGCACTGATGATGTTATAAATGATATTTGGCATGTACTTTTTTCATTTGATAAAGATGAGAAACTGGAAGTGTTTGGCAAGAATAAACTGGGGCTAAATACCCAACAAGCAAGGAAATTCAGTAAAATAACTTTGAAAAAGGAATATTCCAGTTTAAGCCTAAAGGCGATTACAAAAATTTTACCTTATCTCAGAGAAGGACTTATTTATTCCTACGCTGTTTTTCTTGCCAATATTGAGAAAGTTATAGGCAACGAAATATGGAGCGATATTGAAAATCAAAAATTCATTCGAAGTGAATTAAACAATCTGATTGAAAATTACAACGAAATCAGGAAACGCGAAAGTGTCGTCAATGATCTGATGGCTCATTTCAAAAAAGACTATAATAATGCGGATTCTGATTACGTTTTAGATAAAAAAGACAAATCGGAAGTGATAGAAAAAATACAGGCGGTCTATGGAAAAAAGCATTTTGGCTCGATAGAGGTTAATCAACAGGCTGAATTAGTTATTTGGGTTGAAACAAAATATCAAGAACAGTTAAGAAAGAACAGGGGCGAATTTATAAGAACTGATCGACTCGATGAAAAAATTGCTTCGTTTCTTCAGGATAATTTCAACGTATCAAACGAATCACTTGAAAAGCTCTATCACCCATCTGACATTGACGTTTTCAAGGAAGCCAAGATTTCAGAGGATGGTAAATACTATTTAAATAGTCCTATGATCCCGTCAATTAAAAATCCGATGGCAATGAGAACCATGCACCAGCTCCGGAAATTGGTAAATACTTTAATAAATGAAGGTGAAATAGAAAAAGAAACGAAAATTCATATTGAATTAGCGAGAGAGCTTAATGATGCAAACAAGCGCAAAGCAATACAGGATTGGCAGAAAGACCGGCAAGAGGAAAGAGAAAATGCGAAATCAGAAATTATAAAACTATATAAGGAACAATGTGGAAAAGATATTGAGCCCAGTCAAGACGATATTTTAAAATACATCCTGTGGGAAGAACAAGATCACAAATGCTTATATACCGATAACCCATCCAACTCCATTGGGATTTGTGACTTTATTGGGCCAAATCCAAAATATGATTTAGAACATACCATACCCAAAAGCCTGAGTTTTGATAATTCTCAGGAAAATCTTACCCTTTGTGAAGTTAGCTTCAACAGGGAAATAAAGCGCAATAAGATACCTGCTGAATTGCCAAATCACAGCAATATACTTGAACGCCTGGTAAAATGGGAACAAAAAACATCTGAGTATGAAAAATTATTCAATTCAAGAAAAAGAGCACGCGGAATTGAAGCAAAAGAACAAAAAGATAAACGTATCAGGGAAAAACATTATTACAAACTGTACCTTGATTATTGGAAGGGAAAATACAGCCGGTTTATTAGGAAAGACGTTCCCGAAGGGTTTAAAAACAGTCAACTGGTAGATACCGGAATCATCACCAAATACGCTCGCGCATATCTTAAATCAGTGTTTTTTCAGGTCTATTCTGTCAAAGGCGGTATGGTTAAAGAATTCAGAGAGTTATGGGGATTACAGGAAGCTTACAGCAAAAAGGAGAGAGCAAACCATATTCATCATTGTATTGATGCTATTACCATTGCCTGTATGACCAAAGACAAATATGATTTGCTATCTAAACTATACCACGCTGACGAAGAAGGTTATCAAAAGGAGAAAAAGGAGATGTTGCAAATCATTAAGCCTTGGACGACTTTCACCGAAGATATAAAAGCAATTGAAAAACAAGTTTTGGTTTCGCATCACACCCCGGATAATGTGAAAAAACAAGCGAAGAAAAAGTCAAGGATTCGAGGTAAAATTGAATATGGTAAAGACGAAAAGCCAATTTATCAGAAAGGTGATACGGTCCGGGGATCTTTGCACAAAGAAACATTTTATGGTGCTATAATAAAGCCTTATCAAAAAGAGGATTTAACACCTAAATATGTGATTAGAATGAAAATTGAAGACTTGAAGGCTTCAGACGTGAAAAACATTGTAGACCCTGTTATTCAGAGAATTATTCAGGAAGCGGTTGATGGAAAAGGCTTAATTCAGGCAGTTAAAGACGGCTTATTTATGGCAAGTGGTGTTTCGATCAAAAAAGTTCGTTGTTACGCTCCCACAGTTGCTTCACCGATTTTCCTCAAACCACATAGGGATAAGTCAAAATACGAACACAAAAGGAACTATCATGTAATGAATGATGGAAACTATTTAATGGCAATTTACGAGGGTAAAAATATATTATCTGGTAAAATAGTCAGAGATTTCGAAATTATTAATATGCTTGAAGCTGGGGAGCAATTAAAATTTTCAAATCGAAATCTTAATGCTTTGGTGAAACCATCCAAAAGGTCCGGTAAGGGTAAAAATGAAATCGAAATTTTTCTAAAGGCTACAATCAGAAAAGGAACTATGGTTTTATTTTACAAAAAAAATCCGGAAGAAATATGGGAATTGACAAATGAAGAAAGAGTGCAAAGGCTTTATAAAGTTCAAAAATTTGATGATCGTCCGTGGATCACACTCCGTTTTCATCAGGAGGCAAGAGGAGATAAAGAAATAAAAGATGAAATTAATTCAGAAAATCTTATTGGATCACCGCAGTTAGCAATTGGATTGGGTAAATTTAATGTATTAGTTGAGGGTTATCATTTCACTCTTACCCATACTGGAAAAATCGAAACAATAAAATCGCATGCTCAAACGAACACTGTTATTTAGTAACCCTTATCACATCAGCACCAAGCTGAAACAATTAGTGATAGCTGATAAAAATACAGGGGAAATAAAACAAGCGGTTATTGAGGATTTAGGTTTTGTGGTATTTGACCACCGAGAAATAACTTTTACGCAAAGCGTAATGCAATTGCTCGCTGAAAACAACGTCGCTGTAATTTTCTGCGATGAAAGACATCATCCTGGTAGCATGTTATTTCATCTTGACACTAACCAGGTTCAAAACGAAAGGTTCCGTGCTCAAGTTGCAGCAAGCGAGCCGTTAAAAAAACAGTTGTGGCAGCAGACCGTAAAAGCTAAAATTCGAAACCAAGCCGCAATGTTGAAGCACATTGGGCAGGAATACGAGGATTTAATTTATTTATCGAAACAGGTAAAAAGCGGCGATATTGATAACGCAGAAGCCCAAGCCAGCAGGAGATATTGGCCAAAGCTATTTGGCAGTAATTTCTTAAGGGATCGCTTCGGAATGCCACCAAATCCATCGCTGAATTACGGCTATTCAATTTTGAGAGCTGCCACTGCCCGTGCTTTGTGTGGATCAGGATTATTGCCAACACTCGGAATTCATCATCACAACAAATACAATGCCTATTGCCTTGCAGATGATATTATGGAACCTTATCGGCCTTTTGTTGATCTCTTAGTTTTTGAACAAAAGACGGCCAACGATGATTACCATAACATTACAACAGAAAGAAAAGCGGAATTTCTAAAATTGCTGGCCAGTGATGTGATTATTCCTTCTGGTCAAAATAATACGAGTCCATTGATGGTTGCTTTAAGTCAAAGTACGGCATCTTTAGCAAAGTGCTTTGAAGGAGAAGATGAAAAAATTAAATATCCGGAATTGCCATTTTTATAAAACATGGAGCTTGAACGGCTAAATGCTTATCGTGTCATGTGGCTTTTTGTATTTTTTGATCTGCCTACGGAAACCCAAAAAGAACGGAAGGCAGCCCACCGTTTTCGAAAGGACTTGCTGAAAGATGGGTTTCGCATGATGCAATTCAGTGTATACATTCGCCACAGCGCAAGTGGAGAAAACGCTGACGTTCATACTAAGCGAGTACAAAAACTTCTTCCTGAAAAAGGGCAGGTAAGTATTGTTCGGATTACAGATAAACAATATAGCGATATCATCAATTTTTGGGGTAAAAAAATAGCCGAACTTTCAGCTTCACCGCAACAATTGGAGCTTTTTTAATCGATTTTAAACCAAAAAAATGCGGAAGAAGTACAAAAAAGACCTCAACCGCACTTATTTTTTAATGACATCAAATGTTTGTAAGTGGCTGAACATTAGAAGAATCTGTCATCAACTAATGTCATTTATCCCTCTCTGAAATCAAACCACAACTCATTACAAAATCAACTGGTAACAGCACAAATGTCATTTATCCCTCTCTGAAATCAAACCACAACTGCAACCAGCAAGCTCGGTATCAACATCGCAATGTCATTTATCCCTCTCTGAAATCAAACCACAACTTGTCCATCTCATTTTATTTAAATTCCGGAAATGTCATTTATCCCTCTCTGAAATCAAACCACAACTAATACTGGACTTATTCCTAGGTATTTTTTAATGTCATTTATCCCTCTCTGAAATCAAACCACAACCGCGGGACGTTTGAATACCGCACTAAATAAAATGTCATTTATCCTTCCTGAAACCAAACCGCAACTTCAGTTAGGAATAGCCCTGCTTAAAGGGTCGTGGGGTTTATTACCAAATGTCAAGGAACATGAACCAAAAACTACAAAATTCAAAACTAAAAAATGTCGACTCAACATAGCAATAATGTGAATTTATTAAATTTTATTGAGCCAGCATACGATAAATTGCAGCAGAATGAGTGCTAATTTATGCCATGGATTAACTATAATAAAAATGACTCTAACTCAAAATCGTCATATATCTAAAACCGTCCCGTCTGCCAAATTCGTTTACCGTAACGATCTTTTAATCCTTCGCAAGTCCTGTTATAGACCACTTCCGTAGTCTGTCGCTGGTGTCCATGCTACTGTAATTCGATCATGTGTCTGCCAATTCCCAGTCCATCTTATAGGTATAAAAGCAGAAGACTCGCCCTGGGACGCTGTTCCAATGGGTAGCGTGGCGAGTACTGTTGAAACAAATGTAACACAAAAATCTTATGTATTATATACCTTATTCAGATCAGGCCGTTTCAGTTCGCTTTTTACACAATTCATTTCGCATCATTCAAATCTATTGATTTATACTGCTGATACTCTGCATCTGTCAGATTTTCTTTTAAATATTCCTCCAAACCAATATCCTTTAATTCCAGCTGAAATCTTTTAAAACTCAGAACCCCTTTACTCTTTTCAAAACCTAGTTTTTCAAAATGAGATTTTAATGGATTTTTTAATCCGGAAAGCCACATGTTAAATAGTTCCTGCGTAGGTTCAAGTTTATGGGTGAAATAATAATCACTCATAAGATTTATAATACGCTGTTGTAACATTTCGCGCTGTTTTATGCAGGTGATTTATCCTTTTTCAGAAATTTGATGCCCTGCATTTCGTGTTTAAATTAGTCATTTTACGCAATATGGACACCAGGATCCTCTCATTATAACCGTTGGTACAGCCTTCCATTTATGACCATTTTCGCATTGCCATAAAAGCTTTGTGTAATTGTTAATATACTGCTTTGACAAACATTTTCCGTTTTTGACTAATGACAACTCCTGCATTTCTTGAATCGTCTTTCTACGACTATCGACATAACATTCCGGACACCAAGATCCCTTTATAATAGTTGTCGGGGAAGAATCCCATTTGTGACCATTTTCGCATTGCCATTGAAGATGCGTTTCCCTATCCACATATTTTTGAGATAAACACCTACCACCTTTTGAATAAGCAATTTCTTGCATTTGTTCAATCGTGCCTCTGGACCAATCTTTAGCACAAACCGGACACCAGGATCCTTGCTTTATATCATTGGGAATCGCTTCCCATTTATGACCCTTTTCACATCGCCAAAGAAGATGAGTGCTGTTATTAATATATACTTTCGATAAGCATTTGCCGCCTTTAACCTGAGCAAGGGATTGCATTTCCTCGATTGTTCCTTTTACATTTCCTGAACATTTCGAGCACCATTTACCTGCCTTAATTCCATGAGGAGTGGCTTTCCATTTGTGACCATTTTCACACTCCCAATTAAGATGAGTATGGTTGTTTATGTATTTTTTGGATAAGCACTTCCCTCCTTTGGACTGGGCTATTTTCTGCAATTCTTCAATATTGCCTTTCCTGCTTTCTTTGGCGCATACCGGGCACCAGGAACCTTGTTTAATTTCATTAGGAACCGCCTCCCAGATATGACCCTCTTTGCATTGCCAAAGAAGATGAGTGCTACTGTTTATATACTCTTTTGATAAACATTTTCCGCCGTGATCTTTAGCTATCTGGAACATCTCCTCAATTGTTCCCTTTTTCCTTCCTGAACAGACCGGACACCAGGATCCCTGCTTGATGGTTGAAGGAACCGCCTCCCAGGTATGACCCTTTTCACATCGCCATAACAGATGAGTCCTAGCGTTTACGTACTTTTTAGACAGACAGACACCCCCATTGAGAGCGGCCATTGATCTCATCTCTTCTAAATACAATACGTCCTTTTTATCCTCCGTTTTCATTCTCTTTTGGTACGCCTTCAACTAAATAGGCCTGCTTACGTTTTAGCTCTATGCCCAGTAAAATTCAATCCACTGATCTTTTAACATATAGGACACCAGTGCCCTTTTTTGATGGTTTTAGGTGCTGTACTCCATACATGACCCTTTGCACATTGCCAATCAAGTCTAGTGGTATTATTTACATATACTTTTGATAAGCAATGTCCGGCTTTGGCCTTAGCCATTTTTCGCATCTCTTGAATTGTTCCTTTTTTCACACCCGCGCAAGCAGCACACCATGAACCAAAGCTGACCCCTGCTGGAGTAGCTTGCCATACGTGCCCCTGGTCACATTTCCATTTAAGATTTGTAAGAGCATCAACATATTTTTTTGACAAACATTCCCCTCCCCTACTATGAGCCAGCTTTTGCATTTCTTCAATGCTCTTTTTGACAACTCCGGCGCAGACCGGACACCATGTTCCATTTTTAACATTGCCAGGCACAGCACTCCATTTATGACCCTTCCCGCATTGCCAACTGAGATTTTCCTTACCGTTTGTATATTCATTTGATAAACATCTACCGCCTCTGCTTAAAGCTAATTGCTGCATCTGCTCAATTGTTCCTGGCTTTTGGCCTGCACATTCCGGACACCAAAAACCTTTTTTGACTACCGCAGGCTCTGTTTCCCATTTATGACCTTCTGCACACTGCCAGAGTAAGTGAGTATGAGTATTTATATATTCTTTCGATAAGCATCGTCCACCTTTGGCCAAAGCTAGCTTTTGCATTTGCTGAATTGTCCCCTTGCTCAGTCCGGCGCATTCCGGGCACCAGGATCCTTGTTTAATCGAATTTGGAACTGCTTTCCATTTATGCCCCTCAGCACATTGCCAAAGAAGATGAGTGGAATCGTTTACATATTCCTTGGACAAACAATTGCCAACTTTCTTCTGGGCCAATCGCTGCATTTCATCAATTGTGGGCTTATATTTATTTCTGGCGCAAACAGGACACCAGGTGCCTCGTTTTATTTCACCAGGCGCAGCTTCCCAAACATGACCTTTTTGGCAGCGCCAAAGAAGATGCGTTTTACTGTTTATATAATGCTGGGAAAGGCACTTTCCCCCTTGAATACCTGCTATTTCTTGCAGATCCTTTAAGAATATTAAACCTTTCAAATCTTTAGTTTCCATATGAACTAAAATTTTTGCAAAACACCTGGTTTAAAATTCCTTTCCACAGATAGCCGACCAATCTTCCCAAGCGGTAGCGACACAGCGTAAAAGATGAATACTTAATTTTTCACAAGTGGCCTGTATTTCATCTCTCACCTGTTCCGTGGTTTTTGTCGGATGGTACAAGGTAGTACTCGGAAAATAAATTACTTTACACGCATCTCCGGAAATGTGGTCTTTATATCCTAACGTAAGCATTGAATTTTTTAATTCCAGATCCTTTTCTGCTACGTCGTAGGTAACTATTGAAGCCACTATAATTTATTTTAATGTTCGCCCAATACATTTGCAGTATTGACTAGAGCCATGTGTAATAAAAGGTATCAATGGGGTAAAGGCATATCATTAGAAATTGTACCAAGCAAATACGAAATAGCCTTCAGCCTTGTTATTAAATCTTCCGAGTTAACTTCGTTTCGTCTAATTTGTCCTAAAATATGCTCTAAATATACGTTCTGCTGACCTATTCGTTTAACGATGTCCTTGTAAAATTCCGGTGCTTCTGCTTCATTTTTATTAACTAAAACAGTGTTTTCAATGCTTTTAACCTGGGAATTTATGGAAGTGGCCCACCGAAAAATAGTAGAAGAAACATCATTATCTACAAGAAGAATTAATTCTATTGTGTTTTCAATAAGTTTTACCCGCGGAAAGCGAATTTCGAAATCTTTGTTCATTGTAATTAGATCTATTCAATTCTTTGAGCGATTGGGCATTTTATTGATCCATAAGAGCAGAATACACAATGATTCCCCTCAATTGCTGAAATCGTTTCGTTGCAATATCTGCAATCTTGTGCCATTTTTCGTCCCTTTTCAGGCATTGTAGCCTGCTGCTCCCTCCCGCAATGGGGACATTTTAATATAGTAACAAGAATCACGTCTTTGAAACCACCATGCGCCACGTTCTCCATAAGGATAAAATTAAGCAAAAACAGCAAATCACAATCTTATGGTCCATTAAGTATTTAAATCATTGTTTACTTTGCAGTATATGATAAGAATGCTCATATTCCTCGATAGGATGATTGTATCTTAAGGAACTTCTTTCAAATTGACATCCAGATCCAAGATTTAAGCGCGTTTATAGAACCAAGTACATCGGCATCAGATGGTAGAGAAAACGCTCTCACAAATAATCTGAAAGAAAGATTAGAGATTCAATTAATTTCAGAAGAAAGAATTCCATTTGAATTATTTAACCCTTTAGTGAATCCTGATTGGACTTTTAATTGTTTACTTTTGAAAATCAATATTATTTTAATAAATTTTCAATCTTAAAAATAATAAAGTATGAAAATTTTGTTAATTGGCGCAACCGGAGGCACAGGCAAGGAAATACTAACCCGTTTGCTTGCGGCGGGACATACTGTGACAGCACTGGTGCGCAGGCCTGAGGTCATCCCAACCAAACATGAGCATCTGGTTCTAATTCAAGGCGATGTACTCAACTCCGAACTGGTAAACCGTGCTGTACAGGGACAAGATGCAGTGATAAGCGCTTTCGGACCTCGCTCATTGAAAAAAAAGTGATATCCAGGAAGTGATGATGCGTAACCTGGTTGTGGCGATGACAAAATGCGGTGTAAGGCGTTTGGTCAATCTCTCAGCCTGGGGCGCGAATGAAAAACATAAACCCTTCGGCCTAATACAGAAGATTCTCCTATGGGTTTTCTTGCGCAATGTCTTTGAAGACAAGAAGCGCGGTGAGAAACTACTTTTTGCATCAGATTTGGATTACGTTAACGTATGTCCAGGTCGCTTGCTAAATAAACCTGCTCGCGGGGGCATAAAAGCATCGATTGATGGAACAGGAATTAACCCTAGTATTGCACGTGCTGATGTGGCCCAGTGGATGGTGGAACAACTCACCAGCGACACTTGGGTGCGCAAGTCTCCCGTCATTGGTTAATAGACATCTGACAAATTGTTTCATTTTTCAGATAATCCTTTCATAATCTTCTCATTTCTTATCTGATGTTTGCCATCTAAGAAATCAAAAAAACCTCTCAATATTTTTTTTAATTCCTCCTTAGAAATAAATTTCTCTTCTATCTTTTTAATTTCACCATAAAACATGGACCTTACCATCGCAATTGTTATCTGATCTATGTCTATAATCAAATTGCTGAATAGGAAATTAATAAATTGATGAACAATGTCACCTGAAGAAGCCAACGAACCATCAGATTTAATATGCAAAAGATAATCTTTGTATTCTTCAAGGTAGCCGAGCATTTTATCATGGAAGTGTTTTGCTGGCCAGCAATTTGTTTGGTCTTCAGTTAATTCCCTTTCAGCGCCAATTGACTCTCCTTCCTTAACATTCCAAACAAGCATTGAAATTTTCACATCAAACCATTCGCAAAACAACTCATACGTTTTTTCTCTAGGCCGAAGCATTAGGTCATTGGTCCAATTATCAAGTTCCCTTTCAAATAATCTAACAGCAATATGTGGAAGGTCTATTTCAATCTCATCGCTTTCCACCAGTTCATCGAACATATAAACTGACGGAAGCATTTTATCAATTGTGAATACCTTGTCTTCAACATTCTCAATGTGTTCCGCGAGGTCATCTGAAATAAAGTTAAGCCAATCAGCGAAAGGTTGTTTATGGGTTAAAATAATGGCGTATTGGTCTGTAACGTTAAATTTGATGTTCGGGGTCATCAGTAATTTTAATTGAGTTGTAGGATGTGAAGATAGTGACACCTATGAAAATGACTTCTCCAAATGGACCTAAAAAGGTATAATAAGACATAAATTTCGTCATTTTCAGGTTTTACGATCTGGCAAATTGGATTGGCCCACTGAAAAGCCCTTAACTGGTTGATCCATCCAGATTGATTCTAAGTAGAATTCTTGCTGTTTTCCTTGTTTTAAATTAGTTCCTGGCGATTTTTCCCTTTCCAAGTGAGTAACCGCCCTTCAATTTTATCCAGGTGAGCTGTAATGATCCAAAATCGTTTCGATTTTATTCTAAATTTGATGTACCCAAAAACCTATCCCATGAAAAAGTCCAAGAAAAAACCAGCCAAAGCAAAAAAGAAGCCTGTTAAAAAGGCAAATAGCAAAAAATCTACTCCTGTAAAAGCTAAAAAGAAGTCGGCAAAGAAATCAGCTCCTGTTGCCAAAAAGAAAACGGCCAGGACAGCTACTGCTGTCTTGAAAAATAAATCCGTAAAAAAGGTAATTGCAAAGAAGCCTATCACAAAGGCTATCGACAAAAAGCTAACAGCCAAAAAGCCATCGCCAAAAGTTAAGTCAACTCCACGGCCTCAACTCAATATGGATTTTGATACTGTTCAGGCTCCTGAAACAGTTACCTCTTTACCAGAAGACGGGCCCTTTATGGACAGCCTGGGAGAAGATTTAATGAACGAAGCCATTGAGGACACAGAGGATAATATGGAACGTGATGCAGACGATGAGATTCAGGGGGAAGATAAAAATGACAATTAATGACATGGACAATTGATTTATTCAATTCTTCGCTCTGTTTCTGCTCATGTTGGTCACGGGGATATTGAACTATTCAAAACTCATTTACAATGAACACGCAAATTCAAGAAGTATATAAAACCTCAAAGAGTTATCCAGAACTTGTTTCCAAGCTTATAGCAATAGGAATCGAGTCATATACGGTGAATGTTGCCACAAGCACAATCTTTTACCGGCTATCAGATGGTAAAACCGTTTTACATCCAGGCAATATTGCTCCAAGAAATATAAATCCGCAGTTTAGTAAGGCAGATACAATTCAGGCCATTAGGGACAATCAGCAGAAGAAAACAGACTATCCAACCTTTATGAACGATATTGCCTTGGCAGGAGTTCATTTTTATGAAGCTACTCTGATAGGCGACAGAAAGCGTGTAACTTATATCGGATCAGGCGGACATTATGAAGAAATGCTTCCAGCTATTCAATGAGAATTTGGTCCATTCATCCAAAATACCTAGATACCAAAGGATTGGTTGCATTGTGGCGAGAAGCTCTTTTGGCAAAGCATGTATTGGAGGGTAAAACAAAAGGATATAAAAACCATCCGCAACTTGACAGATTCAAAAAGGCAAACAGACCTGTTGATGCCATAAATCAGTACCTTTCTGAAATCCATATTGAAGCTACTTACAGAAAGTATAATTTTAATAACGGAAAAATAGATTGGCATTTTAAACCAACCCAGCTCACCGTAACCGAGGGACAACTTGCTTACGAGGTGCAGCACCTGTTAAAAAAACTGAAAATAAGAGATCCAAAAAAACATTCAGAAATAGCGGTAAATAAAAAATTCAAAAGTCATCCTCTTTTCAAAATAGTTACAGGAGAAATTGAGCAGTGGGAAGTGATTTAACTCCGTCCAATAATTTTGACACTAACCACGATATATTAAAGCCGGCAATTGAGAGCAGGGATTATTATTACATAAAAAATATTGTATCAAAATGAGTTAGAATCCCAATATCAGTCAAAGGTTTCGCAGGAGATTGATTTAGCCTATTGCAAAATCCACTATGAAAAGCCCATTGTTTATTTTATTTTCAAAGAAGGCACTGAATTGGGTTTCCCAGAAATGCGTGAGTGTAGAGCAAATGCTGAAAAACTAAGTGGGGGGAAACCATACTTCACTTTTTCTGACGTGAGGCAGAATGTAAATATGACCAAGGAAGGGCGAAAAGTTGCATCAGATGAGAAGGAAGCTCCTTTGCATAGAGGCAACGTGGCTCTTGTAAATAGTTCACCTTTAAAGCATGTCGCCAATTTTTTAGCCAATTTCAGTCAAGCTAAATATCCCTTCAAAGCGTTCACTGAAAAGGAGAAAGCAATTGATTGGCTTTTGAAATTACCTTTGGATAAATAGTTAGTAAAACTACATTAAATTAAATCGAGTAGGAAGATAGAAGATAGCCATTAATTTGGCCATCTGTCGCAGCTTATCGCAATTAAGAAAATACGATAGTCATAGTATTTACCGCCTATATCCCCAGCAATCCGCCGGACAAATCCCACGAACCATAGTTATTTTTCGTTTTGCTATGCCTTCTGATATTATCCCTTCTTCTTTCGTGGCTTACCTTTTGAAGCTCCTTTGATGACAATCTTTCGCTGACAAGGGGTTCAGAAGTCGATTCTGACTCATTTGTTTCATTCTCTTTCATGGTAACTGATTTTGGTGAAGTATTGGTTGTTTCACATTCAGTAGAACGAATAGCCCAGCCTGATATTTTAAAAGTGCTGTTAACAAATGTTAACACGCTATACCAACACATCCAGTATGCACGATACGAGTATTGTCATCCCTGCATTAATACACACATACTTTTCAGATACAAACCAGACTGGCGTATCTACGCTCCTGATTTCATTGCCAGACCTAAAAATGATTTTACTCTTCTGGTGAACTACATTCCATAACTGCATTGCCCTCTGCAACTTTTGGTAACGCTTTGTTTGAAGTTCCTTGTCTGGAATAACTTCTGTCAGCTCTTCCTTATTGATTTGCTTTTGCATTGTGGTAATTATTGGTGAAGTAATTGTCATTCCATAGCAGATAAACGGCAATAATGATGCAGAAATTGCCTAACCCAGATTAAAGTTCAATTAAAAAATGTTAATGCCGGCCTCATCATTATTGAGTTGTAGCAACATTCCGCCTGTTCGTCTTCAAATAACAGTGATACGTGACTGTTTATTCAATTACAAAGTAGGTGAAGAAGGGTATTTTATTTATGAGAAAAATTGACAAGCATCAATGGAAATTTGTTGAAAGCAGGCTTAATTCTGTTAGCTGATTTAATCCAGTCGTTCAAAAGCTCACAACTTTATCTCTCTTCCAATAAATTTCAGTAGTTTCAGGAACTCAAAAATCATGGCGTTGTACCTAAAGGCGGAAAGCAGAAATGCCGACCGCTTTTATTACTAAAAATATTTCTGGTTCAAAATTCGCTTGTCGCAATTAAGAGAATATGGTTTTTATTATGGTCTTGAACTTTCATTCTTCTATTTACCTAGCCCAATACTTTACAGTTTGCGGGTAGCGCTTTCACTTTGTTTCTCAGCGAGCTTCAATATTTCAACGGTTTTAACGGCAAAATCCTGTTTCTTTTCGCCCCTATTGTTGGTAAATTCTTTGCTGTACTGACCTTCCATTTTCACGCTATCTCCTTTTTTAAGTTCTCCGGCCTTTGTCTTCTCTAGGTCTTTACCGTAAACAGTACAGTTTTGCCATTTCACTTCCTTCCCGTTACTTTCTATGGCGATACTAAACTTAACAACATCGAGCGGTCCCGTTTTGGTTTGAATCTGTCTTTTTTCGGCGTCAGCTCCTATCCTACCCTCCAGGGATACGGACTTTGTTTCTTCTTTTGTTTGTTTGGGTGTAAATTTCAATACCTGTGTCGTAACAAAATGAGTTCTTTCTTTCTGATCCTTGCCTACGGCAGTTTTGCTGTATCCTTTCAGTTCCACAGAATCACCCTTTTTAACTTCAGGTAAATTCTCTGCCAGGGCATCCCAGGCCTGCACTTTATTCCATTTAACTTCATCCTTTCCTGGCACGATTTGAGCGACATCAAACTCAATTACCTTTTTGCCCGATGGCAGAATTTCCTGTTTAGAATCTTTACCTACATAGCCTTTAAGGATTATTTCCTCCTGTTTTTGATTTTCTTTCATGGCTTTCATTTTTTCGTTTACACTCGAACTATTGGCAATATCGCCTATTTGTTTGATTAACTGCCCGGATGCGCCCTTATCTTTAGTAACGATAGAAGCCTGAAACTGCCTTACGTCTCCGCCGTTTTTAATCATAAAATCCACCGTTTTTTCATGCCACGTTTTTATCGTTTCAAATTCTGCATCAGTGAAAGGTCTAATTCGTGCGTTTTCAAAATCATTTACCAGTTTACCAGGATCTGATTTAACCTGCTCACCCGTGTAAGTCTTGGATACGTAAACTCCCGGATTAACATGGTTTCGCTCGTAGATATTGTACTCATCAATCAAATCCATTTTAGCAGTAGATTGGATATTTTCAGGCATCTTTTGATAAATACTATCATGGTACTCCTTATTGACAATCCGACTGGCTCCATCTTCAAATTTTCCCCTCTCATATCTGTAATTGAAACCGATTGTGGAAACTACGTCATTGGTGGCAAGTAAATTAACCTTTGTTTTATAGCCGTTATCCTTAAAAACCTGCATCAATTTTTCATTCGCCCCGTTATTACCTCCAAACGTACCATCAAAGACAATGTTCTTATTTTCCTTAATACAATCAGCAATAAGCATATTGCCCCATTTATAACAATCCGGATCCAAACTATAAATATCCTTTTCCTGAGTATAGGGCGTATTGGGATGGTAAGGCCTAAGAATATCACTGTTTATAACCACTGCATCCCTGTTTTCCAGCTGGTTTATGGTATGATCTGTCAGATTCCCCTTGCCAGCTCCAGGCTGACCGCCCACAAAAACGCAAGTTTTATTATTTGATGGGATTACCTCGTTAAATAATCGAGGCTTAATTTTCTGCTCGTATATTTCCCTTATCCTTTCTTCACTTAATTCCCCGGTAGACATTCAAGCCGACTGCTGACCGGTAAAGAATTTTTCCAAAGCCAATATTACTTTCAGTTCAGTAGATAGTTTTGAAAGTTCCTCGTTAGCTGCCTGCTGCGTATCAAAAACCAAATCTTTGATTGACCTTTCATACCTGGCCCATAATAAGGATTTTTCATCCCACAACTTCGCATCAAGATGGCTCGGCATATTGGAAGACATCCTGGAATAAGTACCTGCAAGATTTTGGGACCACTCGTGTAATAATTCGTTAACTGCGAAATCGTTTAC
>JABDFG010000016.1 GCA_013286655.1 Bacteroidota bacterium | reverse complement strand
AGTATGAAAAATCAAGTATTTTTTCAAAATTGATAATGGTCCGTTTCTGTTTTTTATGGGATTCCATATCATAGATCGTCAGCCAGATCTCGCCTTTCTCTTCTGTGATCATAGAAAATAATTTGCCACTGGGGTGCCAGGCAAGCAAGGGGTAAGAATAATCATTAATACGGTCAATTTTATTTCCGGATTTAATAATCCGTTTTGGTCTTTTTTTGTCTTTCAGATCCTGTAACCAAACTTTATACTGTCCTAATTCATTGGTTACATATACCAGTGAATTTCCATCCGGGCTGATCTTTGCCTGGGTATATACCCTGGTAATTTTGGGTTTTTTAACCACAGGGTTCTGTGTCGGCAGATTTTTGGATTTATCCCGGTCATCGTAACGATTCTGGTAGTAGATTAAATAATCGCGGGAAAGATTTTCCATAGAAACGCCCAGAACATACAAAAGTGAACTTTCCAGGTTCCGGCTGACCCGGGTCATGTAGAGTAAATTCGAAATAACACTCTCTCCATATGTTTCACTGATATAATGCCAGATCGAATGACCCGCCAATACTGCGTCCTGGCCAGAAAGCGTGTTGAACCGGTTGAAGCGTTTATTTAAAATGGCATCTTTCACTTTGTTGTCTGTTTCCGCATTCCATTTAACAGAAAGATAGGCAACCAGGCCTTTCATATACCAATCCGGTAAGGCAAGTAGCGTCGAATTTTTTAGCATCTCTGCGGCATTTCCCCCATACATCATTTGATTGGTCAATACTTCGGCAATGCCCGAACGGATCTGCTCCTCCAGTTTTTCGTGATCTCCTTCAAAATAGAGAATAACCTTGGTTCCTATAATCCGCGTTACTCCTCCTGTATTGTATTGTTCATCTGTTACCAGACCCAGGTTACTCTGTTTAAATTCACTTTGTTTATTATATACGATGAATTGTATGCGGCCTTCCAGTTCGGAATCAAACAGGCGCTCCTGGTCCGCCAGGTCTTTCCGGGCTGCTTTGGATACGTAACTTGCAATTTCTTTCCCTCCTTCATAAAAATAGACGTCATACCGGTCATAACTGAAATAGGTCCAGAATAGATCTTTTTTGTATTGGATCCTGTTTTTTCCAAAATCCATTTGGGAACCATAATAAAATTGCCCAAAAGCCGGAAGGGAAAGAAGGAGTGTGAAAGTTCTTAAAAAAGATGTGAAAAACCTGTTCAAGCAGAGTGAAATTAAGCGTCCTAAAAGTACTAAACATCTTTGTAAATTAATACCCTAATACCTGGCAAAAATTAGCGAATTCTGTCTAACTTTAGGGCTCCCCCCAAGGCCATATTCTATGATTATACTAAAAATGTTTATGTTCGGACCTTTTCAGGAAAACACGTACGTGCTTTCTGATTCAACAAAGGAATGTGTTATCATAGATCCCGGTTGTTATGACGAGGAGGAAAGAAAAGCATTGGCAGATTATATTTCCGGGCAGGGATTGAAACCATTGTTGCTTTTGAATACGCACGGTCATATTGATCATGTGGTGGGGAATAAATTTATTTTCGAGAAATACGGCCTGCAGCCCCTGATTCATCAGGAAGATCTTATTACATTACGGTCATTGATGGCAGTTGCCAAACTTTATAATCTGAATGCGGAAGCTTCTCCGGATCCCTCTGGTTTTCTCACAGAAGGGGAGGAAGTTAAATTCGGCAATACAAGCTTATCTGTATTGTTCACTCCAGGGCACTCTCCCGGAAGCATTTGTTTTGTGTATGCTCCTGAAAAGATCGTTATCGGAGGAGATGTTTTATTTTATGGAAGCATCGGCCGGACTGATCTCCCGGGAGGAAATCATCAAACACTTCTAAGCAGTATCCATACCAAGCTGATGCCTTTGGAGGATGATTACAAAGTATACTCCGGTCATGGTCCTGTTACGAGCATCGGGAATGAACGGAAGACCAATCCATTTCTAAAATAAGCGCGGATTCACTGATCAAAATACCCGATTACTTCCAGTAAGATTGCCTTTCCGACAATATCCAGGCCTTCTTTGATAATTAAAAGTGCGCCTTCCCGAAGGTGTTCGCCGAAGCCAACCGGTGATTCCAGGATGGTTTCAAAAACGACTTTCTGATGTTGTTTTACTTCTTTTTTGAAGAGATTAAATCGGAGGTGGGAGGAGTAATGACCGGTTTCTTCCATATAAGCCTGAGGACGGAATACTCCGTAGATTGGTTTTTTCTGAAAGCTTTCGAAAAGAATGCGGATGACAAGAAGTTTGTTTTGGTAAATCATTGTTTAGCGAATAACGAATTTTAGCCAATAGGCAATAGCGAATAGCCAGTAGGGCTGAATAATATGAAGATAATATATATGAAAACCTTTTCCCCTATTGGCTATTGGCTATTACCTTTTCTTCCAAACTACTTAGAATCGCATCTTCCACTTCCGGACTATCCCATTTGTTTTCAATATCCGGCATACACATGATCTTTTTCATGATAGCTTCCTGTTTGTCGCCCTCCTGTAAGGCCCTGGAATAGGGGATATGTGGGCTGTAGGTCACCATCGTATAAAGCGGTGTCCATTTGTCAGGATATTTTTCTGTAAAGCGGGCTTCAATTTTTTTCTGCAACAAAAATTTGGGATCAGCAACTTTATCCCGCATTTCTACAAAATTCGCGATTGCCAGATCCGCAATTGCATCGGTATCCGGCTTGCGCGATTTTTCGAAGTTTTTAAAGACGGCTGCCCAGTCATCGGGATGTTTATTGAGCAGGTCATCCAATACCACACAATCTTCAAAACCACAATTCATGCCTTGTCCGTAGAATGGAACGATCGCATGCGCCGCATCGCCCAATAATAAAAATTTATCTTCCAGGCTCCAGGGGAAACATTTGACAGTGACCAGAGAAGAAGAAGGGTTGGCAAAATAGTCATGTTCCAGAGTTGGCATTAAGGGAATCAAATCCGGGAATGTTTTTTTAAAAAAGTCTCCCATTTTTTCCTTGGTGGTAAGGGCGGCGAAAGAAGGTTCTCCCTCAAAAGGAAAGAATAAGGTGCAAGTGAAACTTTTGTCCATATTAGGCAAAGCGATCAGCATAAAATTACCCCGGGGCCAGATGTGCAATGCATTTTGTTCCATCGCAAAATCTCCGGAGGAAGCAGGAGGGATGCTTAATTCCTTATAACCGTATTCCAGGTAATATTGATGATAGTTGAAGCGGTCCATTACTTGCTGCATCTGCAAACGGACCGAAGAAAAAGCACCATCTGTTCCAAAAGTATGATCTGCGGTATGGGATGTTTTTATGGTGCTTTCGGTATGTTCAAAATGAGATGTGTTGGCTCCCCGGTCCAGCCCGGTGCACCTTTCATTGAAAAGGATCTTGACCTTATTCTTTTCAGCCAGGTCCATCAGTACGCAATTTAATCCTCCGCGGGAAACCGAATAAATGGCTTGTTGTCCCTTGCCATAGGGTTGGTAATTAACTTTTCCATCAATGGTATGGATCATGCGACCCTTCATCGGTATCGCCACTTTCTTGATTTCTTCTCCGATGCCGACGCCCTCCAGGCCCTTCCAGCCTCTGTCTGACAATGCAAGATTAATCGATCGACCTGCAGATATGCGATTCTTGCGCATATCCGGCCTGCGTTCAAATATAGTTACGCGGTGTCCGCGTTTCGCTAAATAAATGGAAAGCAGCGAGCCCACCAGGCCTGCTCCGACAATGTGAATGTTTTTTGAGTTCATGCTAGTAAGGATTTTCCATCCATCTCAGCCGGAGCAGGTATGTCCATCAACTTCAAAGCAGTTGGAGCAATGTCGGCAAGTCTTCCGGAATTTAATTTTTTTACTGTCTTGTCAATAAGAATGCAGGGAACAGGGTTTGTTGTATGCGCTGTGTTGGGACTACCGTCAGGATTGATCGCGCAGTCTGCATTTCCATGATCGGCAATAATGATGAAAGAGTAATTTTTTTCCAGACCTGTTTTTACTACCTGTTGCACGCAGGTGTCAACGGTTTCCACTGCTTTAGTAATTGCGCTGTATACACCCGTATGACCGACCATATCGGCATTCGCAAAATTAAGGCATATAAAATCAGGCGTGTTTTCGTTCATTTCCTTTATAAGCGCATCCGTTACCTGCGGTGCGCTCATCTCGGGCTGCAGATCATAGGTGGCTACTTTGGGAGAAGGAATCATGATCCGTTTTTCTCCTGGAAATTCGGTCTCCCGCCCTCCTGAAAAGAAAAAAGTAACATGGGGGTATTTTTCCGTTTCGGCGATGCGGACCTGGGTCTTACCTGCTTTTGAAAGTACTTCTCCCAGCGTATTATGAAGGTGATCCTTATCGTAAACGATCTTTATGTTCCGGAAAGAATCGTCGTAATTGGTCATGGTAACGTAATACAGCTCCAGTTTTTTCATTCCCTGTTCCCGAAGATCCTGTTGGGTAAGTACTGTTGTGATTTCCCGGCAACGATCGGTGCGAAAGTTGAAACAAATGACTACATCGTCTTCTTTGATGGTTGCAACCGGACTGCCGTCTTTTTGTGTGAACACAATAGGCTGAATGAATTCGTCGCTGATATTTTCAGCATAGGATTCCCGGATGGCTTCCGGTATGTTTTGTGTTTTTCTGCCCTCTCCTTTAACCAGCAGGTCGTAGGCTAGTTTTATCCTTTCCCAGCGTTTGTCCCGGTCCATTGCATAATACCGTCCCACTACAGAGGCGAGTGTTCCCACGGAATTTTTTAAATGCGTCTGTAACGACTGTATAAAACCGAGTCCACTTTTGGGATCCGTATCCCGTCCGTCTGTAAAGGCATGGATAAATACATTGCTTAAACCGGCCGACTTGGCCATATCACACAAGGTATATAAGTGCCGCTGATGTGAGTGAACACCTCCATCGGATAAGAGTCCGATAAAATGAAGATCCTTGTTGTTTTGTTTCGAATACCGGAAAGCCTCCAGAAGAACAGAATTTGTTTCGATTTTTTTGTCCCGGATTTCCTTATTTATTTTTGCAAAATCCTGGTATACCACCCGGCCAGCGCCAATATTCAAGTGACCAACTTCCGAGTTTCCCATTTGCCCTTCTGGTAAACCGACATCCTCTCCGGAAGTTTGTAAGGTGGAATGAGGGTATTTTTTATATAAACTCCTTACGAAAGGGGTTTGAGCATTTGCTATGGCGTCACTTTTACTTCCATCGCCGATGCCCCATCCATCGAGAATTATGAGCGCAACTTTATTAATAATATTTAGCTTTTTTATCTACAATTTTTGCATTATCCTTCAATGCATCAAACACTTCATTGTCGACACGAGACTGCAATGCACTGGCTGTTTGCGTTTGAATATTTTTGTAATCTTTGGCAACCGGAGCATCCTTTATATTGTCAAGTGCTAAAATAAACACCCCGCTATGACCTGGAATGGGTTTTGAGACAGAAGCTGCTTTCATGCTAACGGCAGTTCCTACCAAATAATCTTCACGGCCTGCTCCCGGAATGGAATAGGTGTTGAAGCTCAGGTTGTCCATTTTCTCAACGTGCAGTTGCATTTTCTGAGCCAAGGCATCCAGGTTAGCTCCGGTTAAATTTTTATTGAATTCATCGCTGAATAGCTCCATTTTCTTTTTCTCCCTGGCTTTAGGTTCTACCTGATCTCTGACCAGATCGAGTGCTGCAATGCCTTTGGGGCGGATCTCCGTGAGAACGGCCACAACAAATTTATTGCCCATTTCAAAGACATCCGACACACTGCCTTTTTTTGTTTTGTCATTATACATCCAGCGCACGAACTCGCGCGGAGATTCCAGGCCTGCAATCGTTTTATCTCCTTCTTTCACGTTGTCAGCTACCCGTTTACTCAGCTTTCGATCTTCTACGGCCTTTTGAAAAGCTTCCGCTGTTTTATATTTTCCTGCGAATTCGCCCGCTTTGCTATAATAGTTTTGAACAGTTTTTGTAGAAGGCTCTATTTTTCTGTCGATGATGGCTACCTGAACATATTTGGTTTCTTTTTTGCTTCGATCGGTCACTTCAATAATGTGATAGCCGAAATCCGATTCTACTACAATAACTTCTCCTTTTTTTGCCGCCAGAGCTCCATCCTTGAAGGGAACGGCGAGTTGTGCACTTTCATTGAACCAGCCCATATCGCCGGTTTTTAATTTGGAAACAGCATCATCGGATAATTGATTGGCGTCTTCAAATTTTATTTTCTTTTCGTTGATAAGCTTGAACAAGCTGTCTGCTTTGGCTTTAGCCTGTGCTTTTGTCCTGGTTACCGTCGGGGCAGCTCTCATCGCTCCTTTGAAGGCGATCAGGGCGTGACGTGCTTTCACAGAGTCGGCCAGCATTTTTTCATCAATCAGTTTGGCAACTTTATAGGAGTTGTTTTCCATATAGGGGCCATAAACAAAACCGACTGGTTCGCTGAACATCAAGGAGTCGATTTCCGGTGATAAAGATCCTTTTTTATGCAGAGAGAGATCGAATGTGCGGGAATCGGCTTCTGCGATGACATAAGCGGAATCTTCTGTGCGGTTCCTTCCTTTGAATTCTTCCGCTACACGGCTCATGTCAGACTTGATGGTTTCGATGTCCTCCGGAGCAGTCACCACATCGTAACTGATATATTCCGCTTTACGGGTTTCCTGTTCCTGTTGGTAATCGTTCTGATGTTCGTTGTAATAAGCTGTGAGATCTGCATCCGTTACCTTTATGGTGCTATCGGGAACCGCATTGTATTTTTTCTCCACGTAACGTACGCTGAACTGTTTGTTCTGTGCGATATAATCCTGCTTCGCTTCCAGTGTGGTAACATATAATCCCTTCTTAATAAGATTATTGTATTTTACGGCGATCCGGGATTGCTTAACGGCTTTTTCGAGCTCACTCCAAGCTTGTTCCTGCTGTTCATTCATTTGTTCTACCAGGGCCTTTAATTTTTTGACGTCCAGCTGGCCTGTCTGAGGATCCATAAAGTCCTTATTTATTCTGCCCGTTTCCCGATCTGTAAATTGCTGTATAACATACCGGTCAGGATGAACAAGCATCAGGTCATACAGCTCGTCTTCGGAAACACTTATGCCAAGTTTTTCATATTCTTTGGAATAGACAATCTCGTTGATCATCTGAGTCCAGGTTTGCTGAACAATCATGTCTTCTGTTCCGGGATCAACGGTTGTCTGCTGTGACTGGCGCTTGACATTCTCCAGCCCTTGTTTCACCCTTGCATCAAATTCTTCTACGGGGACACCTTTGCCCGCAATTTCCCCGACGTTCCGGTCATTGGCAAACCATTTTCCTGACTCCAGGGCAGCCTGCAGTATAAAGATTAACATCGCAACTCCGATAACGGTCACTAACAGGCCCGCCCGATTTCTGATATTTGCTAAAACGCTCATATATATAGTATTATTTAAGGATGACAAAGATACTATTCTTCGTTAAACTGTAAAATCTTTAATTCGTATCTTGCGGATCCTAATTTCCGTCAGAAAGCATGAACGTTTACGATAAGTACGAAGCAGTAATCGGTTTAGAAGTCCACATACAGTTACTGACAAAAAGCAAAGCTTATTCTTCCGATTCAACGGAATACGGTAGCCTGCCCAATACGCATGTGAGCGCTATTTCTTTGGGCCATCCGGGGACCTTACCCAAAGCGAATAAACAGGCGATCGAATTTGCCGTCCGTTTGGGATTAGCCACCAAGTCCGTTATCCGGGAACGAAACGAATATGCCCGTAAAAATTACTTTTACGCCGATCTTCCAAAGGGATACCAGATTACACAGGATAAAACGCCCATTTGTACCGGAGGAATAATTACGATCAAAAATACGGATGGAAGCCTGAAGGACATTCAATTAACCCGCATTCACATGGAAGAGGATGCGGGAAAAAGCATGCATGACATCGATCCTTACGATACCCTGATCGATTTAAATCGGGCAGGTGTGCCTCTGTTAGAGATCGTCACGGAGCCCGTGATAAAATCAGGAGAGGAAGCCTACAATTATTTGAGCGAGGTGCGCAAACTGGTGCGCTACCTGGATATCTGTGATGGGAATATGGAAGAGGGCAGCATGCGCTGTGATGCCAATATTTCGGTCATGTTAAAAGGATCTCAAGAGTTCGGACGAAGAGCAGAGGTGAAAAACATGAATTCTATCCGAAATGTACAGCGCGCTATTGAACATGAAATTAAGCGCCAGATTGACTTGATTGAACGGGGAGAGGTCATTGTGCAGGATACCCGAAGTTTTGACGCCGTTACGGGTACTACCTTTTCCATGCGTACCAAGGAAGCAGCGAATGATTACCGGTATTTTCCGGAGCCTGATCTTCAACCCGTCCTGGTTACATCAGACTATATTTCCGGTGTCAAAGCCCAATTGCCGGCTTTGCCCAGAGACTTGTTTGATAAATATACCAAAACATTAAAACTGTCCGATTACGATGCGCTTGTATTGACGGAAATAAAAAGTTTTGCTCTTTATTTTGAGGAGCTGATAACGTATACTTCTAATTATAAAGCTGCTGCCAACTGGATGATGGGTGCTGTTAAATCGCATCTCAACGAAAGTGCAGTAGAAATCGGAGCCTTTCAGGTGACGCCGGAACGACTGGCTCAACTGATCCGTCTGGTCGATGAAGGTACTATCAGTAATACAGTAGCTTCACAAACCGTTTTCCCGAAAATGCTTTCCGACGGTTCCAAAACCCCTTTCCAAATTGCAGAAGAAAATAACCTGGTACAGGAGAGTAATCAGGATGCTCTGATGGATCTGGTCAGACAGGCCGTGTCAAAGTATCCTGAAAAAGTGGTGGAATACAAAAGTGGTAAAGTTGGATTGATCGGCCTGTTCATGGGGGAGTTGATGAAACTTTCCAAAGGGAAAGCAGATCCCAAAATAGCGAATGAATTAATGAAGAAAGCATTGGAGGAGGGGAATAGCCAATAGGGAGAGAAAACAATAAAAGATAACCACAGATGAAAAAAACAATCATTATCCTTTCCTTAGCACTGATTATTGCTTCCTGCGGAAATACGCAAAAGCAGGAAGAACGGAAAAGTAAATTCGAACTTAAGGGGAAGCTCAGTAATGCTAATGGGGAGCAGCTTTACCTGGAAGAAATGAGCCCCAAAGGAGTAAGGGTAATTGACACGGCTACGTTAGATGCAAACGGAGATTTTGCCTTTTTGAAAGCAAGTCCTTCTCTTGGATTTTACCGTGTGCGTATTACAGACGCTAATTTTGCCATGTTACTTCTTGATTCAACGCAACAAGTGACAGTGAAGGGCGATGCGGGAAATTTAGGTAATTCGTTCACGGTGGAAGGTTCGCCGGATTCGAAATTATTCCGTGAAGTAAACAATACCGCCAAACTCAGTTTTCAAAAAAGAGATTCGATGATGCGTGCTTATGAAGCATATGCTAATCTGAACAAGAATGATAAGGTTAAAATACAAACGTATGTGGATGAAGCCGAAAAAGCATTTAATGCAGAAGCTTTGCAGTTGAATAATTATTTACTGGATATCATCCATAAAAATGCTTCCTCTCTGGTGGCGGTTGTCGCTCTTCAACAACTTTCTCCTGAATTCAGTAAAGACGGATACAAAGAACTCTACCAGCAGACGGATGAGGCGCTGACGAAGAAGTATCCGGGTGCTGCCCAGGTAAAATTATTTCATGATAGCAGGATGAATATGTTGAAAACTGAGATAGGAGCTTCCGCCCCCGACTTTTTATCTGATACGCCCGATGGAAAAAAATTGGGTCCTTCTTCTTTTAAAGGAAAAGTTTTGCTGGTAGATTTTTGGGCTTCCTGGTGTGGCCCCTGCAGGGCGGAAAATCCGGAAATGGTAAAGATCTACAAAAAGTATCATGCAAAGGGTCTGGAGGTTTTAGGAGTTTCCCTGGATAAGGATAAGGCGAAATGGACAGAGGCCATTGAGAAAGACAAGCTGGAATGGAACCATGTCAGTGATCTAGGAGCCTGGGAATCGGCCTCTGCAAAACTATACAATGTGACTAGTATTCCACAGACCTTCCTGCTGGATAAGGAAGGGAAAATAGTCGCCAAAGGCTTACGGGCAGAAGGGCTGGAAGCGAGGCTGGAAGAACTGCTGAAATAGCACGATGGATTTTCCAATACTGCATAGATTATACGGAGCCTTTTTTCTTTTGGGGTTCTTTCCCTGCATTGCTCAGAATTACTTTCAACAGGAGGTCAATTATAAAATAGAGGTCCAGCTGGACGATGTTCGAAACGAGCTAAACGCTGCGGAAACCATTGAATACACCAATAATTCAACTACTGTATTAACGTATATCTATTTTCACCTTTGGCCCAATGCCTATAAGAATACGGGTACAGCCCTGGCGAATCAATTGTTAGCGCAAGGAAATACCTTGTTTTATTATTCAAAGGAAGAAGACAAGGGGTACATTGACCAATTGGATTTTAAGGTGAATGGTCATTCTGTGGTGTTTTTATCCGATTCTCCGGCAATTGATATCGGAAAATTAATATTGAATGAACCATTAAAACCAGGTGGCAAGATCCTGATTACAACACCTTTTCATGTCAGAATTCCGAACGGTATGTTCTCCCGCATGGGACACGAGGGTCAACAGTACCAGATCACCCAATGGTATCCCAAACCCGCCGTTTTCGATAAAGAAGGCTGGCATCCGATTCCCTATCTTGATCAGGGTGAATTTTATTCCGAGTTCGGTTCTTTTGATGTTGCAATCACGCTCCCTAAAAATTACGTAGTTGGCGCAACAGGAGATTTACAGGAAGAGGAAGAAAAACAATGGATCAACGAGAAGGCCATGAAAACGGCACAGATAGAGAATTTCTCCACGGAGGATTCCTTTCCTAAGTCTGATACCCAGACCAAAACCATTCATTACAAGCAAGATCGTATTCATGATTTTGCCTGGTTCTGCGACAAACGGTATAACATTCTGAAAAGCGAAGTAGAACTTCCGAATTCCCATCGGAAAGTTTTAACCTGGGTTTTGTTTACGAATGGCCAGGCACATTTGTGGCGGAATGCAACGAGCTATGTAAATGATGCACTGTATTACTATTCGCTGTGGAATGGGGACTATCCGTATGATAATTGTACGGCGGTGGATGGTGCATTGAGTGCTGGCGGAGGAATGGAATATCCGAATATTACGATCATCAACGCGACCGCAGACGCTTTTTCACTGGATGATGTCATTACTCATGAAGTCGGCCATAACTGGTTTTACGGGATGTTGGGCAGCAACGAGCGAAGGCATGCCTGGATGGATGAAGGGATTAATACTTTTTATGAGAACAGGTATATCGCCACCAAATACCCGAATGCAAAATTAACGGGAGGGGTTCCCCGGCACGATTTTTTTGACCTCGCGCGATACCCCCATTCCTATGAAAATTACCTGACTTACGTGATATCTGCGGCAAAAAATGAGGATCAGCCTTGCGATTATCCTTCGGAGAAGTATACCAAACTCAATTACGGAGCCGATGTGTATGCTAAGACAGGACTTGCCTTTGCCTACCTGATGGCTTATCTTGGGCAAGGGACCATGGATGAAGCTATGCAGCGGTATTTTGAAACCTGGAAGTTTAAGCATCCTCAGCCGGAAGATCTTAGAAAAATAATGGAAGAGGTCAGTGGCAAAAATCTTTCCTGGTTTTTTGATGATTTACTGGAAACGACAAAAAAGCTCGATTATAAAATCTTGTCTTCTAAAAGACTGGAAAATGGATTATATGAAATTGTACTTAAAAACATGGGACAGATAAAGGGTCCTGTTTCTGTGACAGGTATTCAATCAGATTCTGCCAGAACTCAATTTTGGTATGAGGGCTTTGATAGGGAGAAAACCATTTATTTTCCGCCAGGATGGCATCCGGGAGATAAAACAGTAAATAATGGCTATGGGGAAGAGAACGGCAGCTTTCATTCTGAATACTATGATAAATTTAAAATAGATTTTTCGGAAAATATGCCCGAAATAAACCGGGACAATAACACGCTGAAGACACATGGCTTATTTAAAAAAACAGAACCTCTCCGGTTCCAACCTTTGCTGAGTCTTGATAATCCGGATAAAACGCAGATTTACTACTGTCCGACAATCGGCTGGAACAATTATAATAAGTTCATGCTCGGTATGGCTTTTTACAATATAACGCTTCCTGAAAAACGTTTTGAATATGTGCTGGATCCCATGTATGGATTCGGGAACCGCGATCTGGCGGGTTATGGAAGCGTTTTTTTAAATTTTCATCCGGATAATTTATTTCAGAAAATTTCTTTGGGTCTGAATGCGGTGAGATTCGCTTATGCAACAGATCCTTCGATTATGAATTATACCAAATTTGCTCCTCAGTTGGAATTCACATTCCGGAACAAGGAAGCAACCAGTAATATTAAACAAACTTTAAAATTCAGAAGTGTAACCATCCTGAAAGATGCGTATAATCCGGATGCAGGATTTTCAATACCCTTGTATTTAATGACCAGCAGGAATTATCCCATCAATCAGATTTTATTTACACGTGAAAACAGCAGGGTTATCAATCCATACCGGGTGCTTGTCAATCTGGAACAGTCCGTTGATTTTGTAAAAACATCGCTGGAAGCCAACTACGAGCTCACGTATAAACGTAAGGGGAAAAGTTTCGATGTGCGGTTTTTTGCAGGAGCATTTCTGAATAGCTCGGGTCCCAACGCGGGATTGTATAGCTTTAAGACAAGTGGCTGGACGGGTTCCCAGGATTATCTGTACGACAATGTTTTTTTAGGCCGTACGGAAACTTCAGGGGTGCTTTCTCAACAATTTGTCGAAAACGACGGGGCCTTTAAAATCCCCGTTTCAGTGGGTCAAACGACGCAGTGGATGACGGCCTTAAATCTAAAATCCTCCATTCCCGGGATATTGCCAATCCGATTGTATGCTGATTTTGGAGTGACAGCTCCGGATGCACGTTTGAACAATGTCCTGTTATACGAAGCCGGTATTGATCTGTGTATTGCTAAAAATATATTTGAGGTCTATTTTCCCATCCCTCAGCTTCTTTGCAGTGATTTCAGAAACGAGCTTCAGCTTAATAATATCAGTTATAAGGAACAAATTCGTTTCACCTTGAACCTGAATTTGCTGAATCCCTTTAACTTTATAAAAAACTTTAAATTCTGATATTCTGAAAAAGATCTATTTCGCGTCGGATGTTCATTTGGGAATTCCTGCTCATGCGGAAAGTCTTGTCCGTGAGAAAAAATTGGTGAGGTGGCTGGAAGAAATAAAATCCGATGCGGCTGAAATATACCTGATGGGGGATCTCTTCGATTTTTGGTTTGAATACAAAAGTGTAGTGCCCAAAGGATATGTTCGGCTTCTGGGTAAATTGGCAGAATTAAGCGATGCAGGTATAAAGATTCATTTATTTACCGGCAATCACGATATGTGGCTGTTTGATTACCTCCGCAAAGAAATCAATGCATCCATTTACCAGGACGTGATCCGGAGAGAATACAATGGAAAGAAATTTTACCTGGGTCATGGAGATGGTATCGGGCCCGGAGACCACGGGTATAAATTCATCAAGAAAATATTTGCCAACAAATTGTGTCAATGGCTTTTTGCCAGGCTTCATCCGAACTTTAGCTTTTCCCTGGCTAATTATCTCTCCAGAAGCAGCCGGATTGCCACCGGTAATACGGATGATAAGTTCTTAGGAGAAGACAAGGAATGGCTGGTAATCCATTGCAAGGAAGAATTAAAAAAAGAACACTCCGATTACTTTATTTTTGGCCACCGTCACCTGCCCCTTGACATTTCGCTCAATGACAAAAGCCGCTATATTAACCTGGGCGATTGGGTTAATTATTTCACGTATGCCGTTTTCGATGGCAATTCCCTGGAATTAAAGAAGTTTGAGTAGGAGTTATCTTTCCTAAAGGATAAATCGTTTTTACTACAAAATGTAGTGTTATTTTGCTATGTATTTTGGTAATTTCAGTAAGAGCTTGTGACCATTAAGGCCGCCCAAAAAAGGCGGCTTATGTCAGGAGAAAGATTTAAAAAATCATGGAAGAAAAAATAGAAGGCTATTTCAAAGGCCGTGGAGCGCAGGTAAATACACATAATAAATACCTTAAACAGGTTTATGTGGAGGAGCACGTAGAAGGATTGGATGAGCCTTTGTTGAGTAATACCAAGACCCAGGTATTCTACGAACATCCGAAAAAAATTATTAATAAATTGAGTAGCCCGGATGTTTACGGAATGTATTCTATGAATCCCTACCAGGGCTGTGAGCATGGGTGTATTTATTGTTATGCCAGAAATACCCATGAATACTGGGGTTTTAGTGCGGGTCTTGATTTTGAACGTAAGATTATTGCCAAGCCGGATGCAGCGAGGCTGATGGAAAAACAGTTTATGAATAAAAACTGGGAGGTTCAGCCGATCATGTTTTCCGGGAATACGGATTGTTACCAACCCCTGGAACGAAAATTGAAAATTACCCGGAGCATGCTGGAGGTGCTGCTGAAATTCCGGCATCCTGCCGGAATGATCACCAAGAATAGTTTAATATTGCGCGACCTGGATATTTTGAAGGAACTGGCCAAATTAAGGCTGGTACGTGTCATGGTTTCCATCACTTCTTTGCGGGAGGATTTGCGCCTGGCTATGGAGCCTCGGACGGCTACTGCCCGGCAGCGCTTGAAAGTGATCGAAGAACTGAGTAAAAATGGAATACCCGCCGGGATCATGACGGCTCCCATCATTCCGGGTCTTAATAGCAGCGAAATTCCCGAACTTCTGAAAGCGGCTGCTGATCATGGGGCCAGCAGTGCAGGTTTTACCATGGTAAGGTTGAATGGAGCTATTGGTGAAATTTTTACTGATTGGATCCGTAAAAGTTTTCCGGATGCGGCGGACAAAGTGTTGAACCAGATAAAGGAGGTACACGGGGGATCCCTGAATGACAGCCGCTATGGCACCCGCATGAGCGGAGAGGGAGTTCTGGCTGATTCGATCCGACAACTTTTCCAGTCAGCTAAACTGAAGTATTTAAAAGGGCGAAGTTCTTACGAACTGGACAGGACGCTGTTCAGACGTCCGTCCCTGAATGGACAACTGGATTTGTTTTGAAAGCAGCTGTTTTTGTTTTCAATGCATCAATAATGCTGGTGTCATCCGGCGTGATGATTATTTTTTCCCCCTGTTTCGTCTGTATGAGTATTCTGTTCTTCCTTTGGGTCGCATAAAAGGTCATACTTCCTATTTTTGAATTGCGGTATTTTCCAAAGTATCCGAAAAGTCCCCCAACGCCGAATGTTCTGATGGTAAGGGTCATTTCCGAATCTTCAATTGCCCGAACTTCTGTTATATCGGACAACAGGATTTTTTTATTGTTCGCAGGCCTTACTATTGTCAGGCTATCGGAGTCTAACAGATAGGATTTTGGTGCATACAGGTAGCAACCAACTATGGTAGCAATAAATAATAAAAGTATTCCACTGTTCATGAGTACTGCTACTGTGTCGCCCTGGGTCATAGAGCTAGTTAAATTGTTTGCGCTCTTGTATCCCAGAATTAAGAGTAAAATAATTGTTCCTGAGGTAATTATTTTTCCTAAGGTATCAAGTGAGGCGGTATATTTCATGGTCTTTTGTTTTTAATTATTGTTTTTTGTCTTTAATTATTAGTTGCGATTTTCAAAGGATATGCGAAATCAGGTATTTTGAAATTCCTTCGGCAAGGAGTAATGTGATAATAAAAATTGCAATTGCTTTATTTCCTTTGAGATTACAGGAAATACTGTAAGCGCGATACATCAGAACAATCATCCAGATGGAAGTTGCCACTATAATCAATGTCAATAGGCCGAGCAAAATTAACTGGTATGCTTGTATATTGATTTCAGTTCCACTTTTGAGTACTTTGGATAGGAGATACTCGTCGGCAGCCTGATGTGGGATGATAAGTGTAGCGAGTGACGTAATGAGCAAAGGCCATCTTGCCATAGCTTGTGTACTTATTACATCAATGAGGCGAATGGCGGAAGATGAAAAAAACAGGCTGCTTGTAAAAAGTAATGCTGAAAATAGAAGCCAATCTATAAGACCTTCACATACAAATGAAATGGAAGAAATTTCTTTACTTCCGGTATGGACATCTACTATGCCATCGAAATGTGTTTGGCTTAGGATATTCAACCCTCCCGAAAGAAGTATAGCGCTGATTCCTATTAGTAATGCTTTGAATTCGGAGAGGTGTTCGAAGGGGCGAAAGAACCATTTATTCAGGCTTGCATTCATAGTCGTTATTTTTTAAGTTTTTCCAGTTGTTTGACTTTTCCAATGATTTCATCCAGGTAATTACGCACAGAGGGATAGCTGCGATCCATAATTTTTGCCATCTCTTTCAAGCTCCCACTGGTTTTTACAAAATGCAGTATGAATTCCTGCTCTTCGTTATTGAAGCTGGCCAGGGGCGGAAAATCATAGATCCCGTCTACTTCTGTTCCGCAGTTGGAGCAATGCAGTTTTTTTACTTTCAGCCTCGCCTGACAACTCGGGCATTGCAGCGGTAATTTTTTCTCCATTGTTATTAATTTGGTTTATTGATTCGGCACAAATATAATATATTTATTAATATTATTTATTATTTTATTAATAATATTAAATATTTAGTAAATTATATTAATTAATAAATCGAAAGGATGATCTTCAGGGAATTACCATCCATCGGCGCAATCATCGCCTCTTTTATCGGCCGCGGCCTCCATCCGGTTATCCGGCAAAAGGAGTATGGCATCACACCGGCCTATCGGTGATCGTTCCGTCACTTTGTGTCCCATTTTTTGCAGTTCTTCAACAGTGCCTTTGTTCAATGCATCTTTTTCCATTTGCAGTTCATCCGGTTGCCATTGAGAATGAAAACGTCCGGTGTTAACTGCCTGGTTCATCGTCATCTGAAAATCAATTACGTTAATGATCGTTTGAAAAACCGTCGTGATAATGGTTGATCCTCCAGGGGATCCCACAACCATAAACAGTTTTCCATCCTTTGTTATAATAGTGGGTGTCATGGAACTTAACATTCGTTTTCCCGGCTCAATGGCATTCGCTTTTCCTCCAACCAGGCCGAAGGAATTAGCGGTTCCAGGCTTACTGCTGAAATCGTCCATTTCGTCATTGAGCAGGAAACCGGCGTCCTTAACAAATACTTTGCTTCCGTATGCATTATTCAAGGTAGTGGTCATGGAGACGGCATTTCCCCATTGGTCAACAATTGAAAAATGGGTAGTTTGTTCACTTTCATGATTGCCGAACGTTCCGGCTTTTATCCGGTCGCCCGGCGTGCTGTGAAGGGAATCAAAGTTGTTTATCCGTTGAAGGAGATAATTGGAGTCGAGTAATTCTTTTACAGGCACCTGGAAAAAATCGGGATCTCCCAGCCAGGTGGCACGATCAGCATAGACCCTGTTTTCTGCTTCTGTTGCCAGGTGGACTGCTTTCGTGGAGTGAAAGCCCCATTTTTCGATTGGAAAAGTTTCTGTCATTTTAAGAAGTTGCAGCAATGCGATGCCGCCACTTGAAGGCGGGGGCATGGTGGTAATCGTATATCCTTTGTAGAAACCTGTCAAAGGTTTTCTCCAGACGGATGTGTAATTTTTCAGGTCGTCATACGTAATCAGCCCCTTTCCTTCCTGCATCTCTTTCACGATGTGGTGAGCTGTCAGGCCTGTATAAAAGCCATCCCGGCCATTATCGCGGATGAGTTCCAGTGTTTTGCCCAGATCTTCCTGTTGAATTCGGTCTCCTTTTTTCCAGCCTTCTTTATGGATGAAACAGGTGCCTCCAGGGTTATAAAACATAAAATCTTTTTGGCGTTTATTCAACTGGTCAGCAGTTTGCTGGCTGATACAAAAGCCTTTGTAAGCCAGGTCGATGGCTGGTTGAACGAGTTCTTTCCAGGGTAATTTCCCGTATTTGAGATGGGACTGAAACAGACCATCTACGCTTCCGGGAATGCCACAGGATCGTTGGCCGTCCATGCTTGCTCCGGGTATGACGGTCCCATTACTGTCGAGGTACATGTCACGTGAAGCCGCAGCTGGGGCTTTTTCCCGAAAATCCAATGCATCAGCTTCTTTTCCTGAAAACCCGATTAGCATAAAGCCTCCCCCGCCTATGTTCCCCGCCTCCGGATAGACGACTGCCAATGCGAATGATACGGCCACTGCGGCATCTACCGCGTTACCCCCTTGTTTTAAAATGGCCGCCCCAACTTTGGAAGCATCCGGATAAGCCGAAACCACTGCGGCATGCTGGAAAAATACGGGTTCAGTGCTGTCTTGTTTGCTATGACAACTGATAAGAGCAATAAGAAGAGGAATACATACTAAATTTTTGGCAAATGCAGTCATTTTTTTGTGATTCAGATGTAGTTCAGTTTTAACTCGAAAGGTTTGTTACCATATTCCACCATACTTACTTCAACAAAATCTCCCGGTTTGGCAACAAGCATGTTAATATTTATCATGTTGCTCACGGTCAGATACTGGTCTTTGAAAAGAGTGAGAGGAATCCTGTTTATTTCTTTGCCATTTGCCGTTAAAGCAAAAACCACACTGCCAGAATTCTCAAATCCAATGCTGAACACACAATTCAGCACCATAAAATTTTCGGAGAATACGGAGATGCCGTTTATTAATTTATCCTCTTTCCCCGCGATGCCCTTATTAAAAAGAAGTTCCATAGTTTCTTTCAATTAATTCGTTCCAAAGATACTTGTTCGTTTTGTCAATACAGAATCCTATCATTTCGGCATTTTATAGCCATGCTGCCGGTGGAGAACAGTCTGTTTGTCTCAGTAATTATTTTACCCTTTCCAATTTAGGCATTTAAATGAGATTTGATGGAATCCGGGGGATTGGAAAATATTACATCAACATCTTACTCTTTGCTTGTTGAAGTAAGTTTAGCACTGCGATAAAATGCGCTTGGGTATAATCTTCCTGGAGGGAATAATCCGGATTTTTAAAATAACCTCTCCACTTGCCTTTAGAATTAAAACAACCAATTTCTGAATTGTTTTCACACTTAAACAAGTACATACTGATTTCAGCAGGGTTTTTCGTAAAAACTTTATCTCTGATAAATTGCATTGCCGAAATAATTCTATCAATTTCATCGCTTTCAATTTCCAAAATCTTTGCTGTAGGAGAAAATCCGTAATTGAAAGGCTCATATCCAAAGGAAATCAATACACTGCTGTCTTTTTTTCCAGTAGAAATATCTTCAATGCTTACAACCTGAACAAGAATGTCAGATACATCTCCAATGTGTATAAATGTTCTCTGAAAAAATGGATTTTCTTTAAAATTAGGCGTTTGAAAATCATCTATATTAACACCTTGATTCCCTTTTTGTTTATAGCCCTTAGTGGTCTGAGCTGTTTGTGCAAAGCCTGTAATTCCAACTACAAAGACCAATGCAAGAGATAAAGTTATTTTCATAACGAGTTTTTTTTTGATTTGTATTTTACTGGAACAACATTCCTGCCAGCAGGAGCTGTCGTATCATGATTTAACATTAAATAACATAATTGGAATAGTGTGTTTTAATAATTACCATATTTTCAGTGGGTTCAGGATAGAAAAGCCCGGAAACAATGAAACCTCTGAAAATACGGAGGTTTCAGGGAGTACCCGAAGTCGGAATCGAACCGACATGAGTGTAACCTCACTGGTGTTTGAGACCCAAAAATTTGTGTATTTTTGAGCGATTTTCGCACTTATACCCCCTTGTTAACACATCCGTTAACACTTATAACACATTTTGAAACTGATTCTTTTTTGGGATATAGACCATTTTCCTTAGCATTATTCCTCACGTTTCATGGGCATTCCAAACCTGTCACGGGGAGTATATTTTAAATACGGTTTCGGAGCCATTTTTTTGAAGGTGTATTCTCCCACAAAATTCCCATCTCGTGCTGTATCACCGTAGAGAATAAGTGTTGAATCCGTTGGCGTTTTTATTTTCAATATTTCGTCAAATGGGTCGGCAAAGAAGGATGAATCTTGTTCAATATTTCCCTGATTATACAAGGTTAAATAATCCTTTCTTGTTTTCCACTGACCAATAAAGCATCCATTGAAATATGACTTTTCATTTCCCGCAATTTGGAAATATTTATTTTGATAAAAACTAAGTGTATAACATTCTCTTACAGTATCAGCATGTTGAGAAATTGAGGCAGGTTGTTTAGACTTAATAAATCCCCATGAACCCATTAATCGTGCATCAGAAATCACTGAAAGTTTACTTTTATGCAAGGGTTGGGTCTGCTCACATGGAAATTGGTATCCATAATCATAAACAAATTTTCCACTTGTATAAAGATAGTCCCAGATTGAATAATCATCGTACAAGTGTTCGTTTGACCAATATTGAAACGATTGCATTTTTGTACTGACGGAAAATAAATCGGGAATTTGTAAACCCGCAACAACAAATAGAATGCTTTTTCTAAAAAAACACCCTGTTGGTTTATGTCGGTTTAATATTTCACTTCCTATGCTAATACGCAAAACGTAACTGGGTAAAGGAAGCGCTTTGCCACTAATATCCATATTAGCCTCGTTTATTTCAATAAAACCCATTAAGGTACTGTCCCAATAATCGCATTTCTTTTCTCTGGTGATTAGTGAATCAAGGACTGAAATAAACTGTTGATTATTTATTGTCAGTTCGGGTAATGACATCTGCAATCGTACATTTTTTCTGCTTGATTTTTCAATTAATCTGATATACTTTTTTGTCCCATCAGGTCTGTATTCAGCAATTGTTGAGTCTTTGCTTTCTTCATCCCACCATGTCCATTTTCCCAAGCGTTTATTATTTATAAAGTTCCCTTCACTTGTTTTAAATCCATTTTTATTGAAAAAAGAACATTTCCCATTTTTAATCAGTGAATCTACCTGAGTGCATGTTGCAATCATTTGAGGCTGATTGAAAAGATAATGGTCTGTTACCACATAATTTGCACCTTCCTTTTTAAATGTCCTGAAATACTCGGCTTCACTGCGATTACATGATTTCCAATTTTTGTCAAAAAATGTAGTGTCCTTTTGTCCCCAGCAATTAAGCGAGACAAGTATCAGGAGGTATTTGAGATATTTAATTGGCATGGTAACCAAAGTTAACCAAAACAGCCAAATGCTCCCAAAATCCTAAAAAGCCTCTCGGCCCAATCTGGAGCCATTAGAGAAAGGCAGGCAGAGCAGGGAGATGTATATTGGCTTGGGTTGCAGAAAATCTGTGTCAACTCAAATAATTAGCAAAATCTGAGGCTTGTAGATGACATTGCTCAAAATCCGGTAAGAAATATTAATTAAAAATAATATTGTCAGTTCATTTTTATTTTAACCTTTGGGGTTAATGATATTATTTGTATATTTATATGCAGTTAACGTATGACTCAAATAAGCTTGCTAAGAGCGTTTCCACTCCAAGGAAAATACTAAGAAATTACGGAACAAGAGCAAAATTGATAAATCAAAGAATAGAGGAGTTAAAAGCGGCAGCAAATCTTGCTGTGATGCAAACTATACCCAAAGCAAACTGTCATGAACTTAGTGGAAAAAGAAAAGGTCAACTTGCTGTTGATATTTCTGGCAACCATAGAATTATATTTCAACCCAATCATGACCCATTTCCAAGAAAGGAAGATGGGGGTCTTGATTGGAATGCGATTATAAATATTTTGATTGTAGATATTGGAGAAGACTACCATTAATAGATTAGCAGTAAACCACAACCAAAGCAGACAAATTATGAGACATCACACACAAGAGGACATTGAAGCCGCTAAGGCTTTAATATCGCCACCCGGTGATACCCTATCGGAGACTATTGAAGCGAAAGGACTTACCCAAATTGAATTGGCACAAAGAATGGGAAGACCTATAAAGACTATTAATGAAATTGTTAAAGGAAAGGCAGCTATTACAGCGGAAACAGCTATTCAATTAGAGATGGTATTAGGCATTTCCGCAGAATTTTGGGTTGAAAGAGAAAAGAATTATAGACTCGAATTAGCAAAAATTGAAGAAGCCGAGAAGTCAACTGAATTGGAAGCTTGGGTAAAATTCTTTCCAATAAAGAAAATGCAAACTCTTGGTTGGATTGAACAAACGAAAGATATGAATGCCAACGCAAATAATGTCCTTCGTTTCTTTTCAGTAGCCGATGAAAAATCTTTTCATAAATGTTATTACGAAAATATTTACGAGGCAGCTTTTCGTATTTCAAAAGTGAATTCTAAAAATCCATATGCAATAGCAGTGTGGCTAAGAAAAGGAGAAATCCAAGCTGACGAATTTAAAGTTCCAGCTTTTGATGGCAAAAAGTTTGAAAGTGCTCTCGTGTCAATAAAAAAATTAATGGCGGAACACCCCGTAGATTTCTTTAAACGATTGCAATCCTTATGTATGGAGGCTGGAGTGAAAGTGGTTTATACTCCATGTTTGCCAAAAGCTCCAATAAGCGGTTCAACTCGTTGGGTTAATGGCAATCCAATAATTCAACTATCTGGAAGGTATAAGCGAAACGATAGCTTTTGGTTTACCTTTTTTCATGAAGCAGGACATATTTTACTTCACGGGAAAAAGGATGTGTTCATAGAAAATTTGGAATACGTTGGGGAGAAGAAAACGAAGGAGGAAGAGGCGGACAACTTCTCAATTAAATGGACACTTTCGGAAAAAGAGGAAAAGGAAATCTTAGCAGCAGCACCTTTGAGTAAAGCGGATATTGTTGCATTCGCAAAAAAATTTGTTACCCATCCTGCGATTATTATTGGAAGATTTCAGCATAAAAAACTTGTTAGTCATGCTCATGTTTTCGGAAGAGAATTTATGAAGCCAGTTGAGTTTTAATTTGTTAAAGAATTTGCCCTACTACTTTCTACTTTAAGAGATTGTTCTGACTGTATCTGTGTAAAATCATAATCCAACACCTTGAATTCCTTTTCAACCAACTCTAAAAATTCATCCACATCAACATAATGCTTGTCTAAAGTAGAACCCGTCATGTGGTCGGTGAGTATATAGGTCTTTGAGATTTTCAAGTTCAGTTGGAAAAGGAACTTCATCTTCGTCTGAAATCCAAAATTCAATAATGTTTGGATAGTGTTTTTGGAAAGCGGATTTTGGCATATTTTCCAAATCCGCAGGAAAAATCTGAAATATGTCTTTGTACTTATAATATCCTCCAAGAGAAACTTTAGTAAAAAATATTGCTCTATTATATTCTCTCATGAAATAATTTTGCCATGATACTGGCTCCAAAAGTAGTCCATCTCTTTGACTTTTAGGCATTTTGTGTTAACACATCCGTTAACACAGTTTAGGGTCAAAAAGGGGCTTTTTTGTGTTAGTAAAGTTTTGGGAAGAGGGCAATTTTTGAAGTTAAAATTTGGGTAAGGTCAGTTTTGTTAACACAAAGTAACACAGTTAACACAAATTTAAATTTTTGAGATGGGAAGTCCTAAAATGATGAAACCCCTTTATTTACAGTGGTTTAAAGAGTACCCGAAGTCGGAATCGAACCGACATGAGTGTAACCTCACTGGTGTTTGAGACCAGTGGGGATATGCGGTTTTGAGCAGAAAAGGGCACTTTTTCAGTTTTGTTAACACAGTGGTTGACACAATTGGGCGAAAAAGTTCTGTATGCCTTTAAAATTAATATGTTCAATGGAAATGGAATTGGATGTTTTTGAGAAAGGGCAATGCTGTCAATGGGTGTGGCGTAAATTCTTGAAAACAGGAAGGATTTCTTTGAGGTCGCAATTTGCGACCTCAAACATTTACCCGTTCTTCCTGGAAATTTTGTATCCTATTTCTGTTCTCGGCTTTGGCTTTTCCATTTTTTGAAGCAGTTCATCCAAATATTGAAATACCAGTTCTATGTTCTTGGTATTATTTTCTGTTTTCCGTTTTATTTCCTCAAATGCCAATCTTAATTCGGTGTTATCCATTATCATTTCCCGAAGTCTGACAAAGGCATCAATGATTTTGAAACCAATTTCAATGGCACTTTCGCTGTTCAAATAATTAGATAATTGAAGAACACCATGTTCCGTAAAAACCATAGGCAAATACCTTGCACCACCACGCCCTGCTTTTGAGGTCGCAATTTGCGACCTCAAAGAATCGTTCTCCTTTACCGTTAATTCAAACATGTACTTTTCTGGAAACCGCCTTATATTTCTTTTTACTGTCTCCTTTAAGCGTTTGGTTTCTACTCCGTACAGTTCAGCCAAATCGCTGTCCAGCATTACCTTATGTCCTCGTATAATGAAAATCTTATTGATGATTATTTCATCTGGAATAATTGCTAATGTGTTTTTTTTGCTCATTGGAATGATTTTACGCTCACAAATCTAATATTCAGAAGTGCCTATAATAAAGGCGTTAAAAGAACCAAGCCCCACAGTTGCGGGGCTTGGTTTCGGTGACTCTGGTAAGGAATCTCCGAGATGGTACCCGAAGTCGGAATCGAACCGACATGAGTGTAACCTCACTGGTGTTTGAGACCAGTGGGGATATGCGTTTTTGAGCAAAAAAGGGTATATTTTCGGTTTTGTTAACACAGTGGTTGACACAATTGGACAAAAAAGCCCTGTGTGCCCAATGAAATCAGGGTGTTCAGTGGAACATAAATTGGATATTTTGAGAAAATTCAATGTTGTCAACGGGTACGGTAAATGGATTGCACGTGTTGAAAAAGAGGTGGTGATTTCGTACCTTTGTGTAACAAAATAATTGCTATATGAGTACCGCAGAAGTTAAACTCCAAATTTTTCGCCTCATTGATAAAACCAATGATGTGTCCGTCCTGAAACAGGTATCTGCTTTCTTATCCAAGGCAACTTCTAAAAAAGAGGTTGATTGGTATGATGAGCTTTCTGATGAACAGAAGGAATCTATTGAAATTGGATTAGCACAGTCCAAAAGAGGAGAAGTTTTCCCGATTGAAGATGTCCTCGCCGAGGGAAGAGCGATTTACAAAAAATAGAATTTCTTGACAAAGGTTAATATTACGGCAAGGGCAAAGCAGGAATACTTTGCCATCATTAAACATTTGTCAGAAAAATGGACAGCGAGGGAAATTGACAAATTCGTTTTGAAATTTGAAAAGGCAATTGGTCATCTTAAAAGTAATCCAGCAACATTCCTGATTGCAAAAAAGAATATCCACAAATACGTGATTGACAAGCACAATACAATATTTTACTTAATCAAGGAGGATGCAACGGTGGATGTTTTGTCCATCTGGGCTGGCAAGAAAAATCCTAAAAAGTTGAAGTTGTAGTCTACCCTGCGGATTTCAATTCAACGGAATTCCGAACCATGTATATTTTGTGAACATTGTTTTCCTTCCCAGTTTCCCCTTGCTCAAATACTGCTTAACAAAATCCTTCTGTTCATTCACATGGATAATCGCATCATCAATGGATTTATTAATTGAGGTAAGGCTCATGGTCACATTGGCTGTATCGCCTTTAATTTCATTCAACTTTGATTTTGCTTCACTCAATTTAAGATAAGGGGAATCCACCATTTCTTGAAGCTCCTTATCAGTTTTTGCTGGGTTGAATTGCTTGTTCCTATACTGAATGAAATCATTTAACAGATTGATGCCATCATTGTATTCAGAAACCGCAGAATTATAACTATTGACCGTTCTTTCCTGATTATAATGTGCAATTTCCATTTTGATGTGAGCTAATCGGTCAAATATCATGGAATTCTTAACACCGTTTCGTTCCGTTCTGCCAGCGGATGCTATCAGTTGCTCAATTTTGGATAACTTTTCATATTCCTTAATGGAATCAAGATAATTGAAAAATGGTTTAGATTTGTTCTGCTGAACTTTTCCATCATAGAATTCCTGATTTGTAATTGGATAATTTAAAAACTGCCAGAGATAATCAAATGGCATGTGAGATTTTATTATTGAAGAGGGCAGGGCTTTGAAATAGTAATTGTTGATTTGTTTGACAAACTTTCCATTAATTACACCACCTGAACCCCATGTTGGGTCAAAAATAAAATATGTTGAATCAATCCGAGCGGAGCACCAGGCATGAGGAATATAATCAGTAAACCCGTTCTGCTTTGTATATCCCTCTATTACAAAGGATTTTATCCCAGACTTTAAACAAATGTCATTGAACAAATAGGCATAGTTTTCACAAATGCCTTTTCTGGTTTTCAATGGTTTTGAAATTTTTTCCTCCTTCTTTTCATAGAAATTAATTGCGAACATGTTTTCATAATCATACTGAATATTTGTAGCAACCCATATAAATATTGCTCTTGCCTTATCATTCTCATTGCTGAATGTTGAATTTATATAACTGGCAATTCCATCAGTAGTTTTGGTTAAAGAATCTGGAATCTGCAACGCCTTCTTGTCAATTGAAGCATAAGGATTTACGGCTTTGGGTGTTGTCTTTTGCCCAAACCCTCCAAGACAAAATAAAAGCAGGAAGTATGTCAGACATTTGCTTTTCATTCTATTGTCGGTTGTATTTAAATATTCCAACAACATGAACAGGATATTCTTGCTGTTTTGAAACGCTGACAACATTTATTTCAACATTCCAGTCTCCATTTGAAAGCTTATTCCCTGTAATAGTTCCTTTGGAAATCTCATGCACGTTCGGCGGACAGCGACAGTGCAAAGAATAAACGGTATTTGCCTTAATCAGGTCAGAATCCTTTATGACAAAACTATCCCTTAAAACGGCTATTTCAAATAAAAATGTCATTGCAGAACCACCATCAATCTGCATTGTTTGTTGAAAATTCGGCGATTGATGATAATATTTGAAAACGTTTGATTTCCCCTCAATAATTGAAGCACTATTTCCAATGTTTATGGTTGAATTTTTAAATATTGTATAGGTAGTGTCCTTTGAATTTTGAGTAGTGTTTTGATAAAGGCTCATGGATAAGGTTTGGGCATCCTGGCGTGCCTTTGATTTGAACAGGCTGTCTTGGGCAAGACAACTCAATGAGATAAGCAACAGGAAGTACAAGCAGAATTGTATGGGGATAGATTTCATTTATTCAAATCATTTTTAGCTTTATTTAACTTCGCATTCAATTGTTCTATTTCAGTCTTGTACTGGGACATTAGTTCAGAAGCTTTTAAATTTTGTTCATCTACCAAACGTGGATTAACCCTTAAAGTTTTACTTCCTTTCATCATTGACAATAGAAGTATTCCATCAATTTCAATTGTAGGCTTTCCCAAATCAGCACCGTTTGTTGATTCTGTGAACTTTTCCTTGGTTGTAAATACGGGAATGAATGACTTGCCGTTTTCAACGTAGTCCTGAATATTAATTGCATACGAATCCTTGTCCAACGGTTTGGAAAGAATAACTATTACTTTGGATTTAAACATTTCCGCTGTGTTTTTATTTGTTTTTATGGTATCGGATTTAATTTGTCCTTGACATCCCACAATTCCAACACCTCCAATCACTACAAAGGCAAAAGCTATGGATAGATTCGGGAGTTTCATTTCTTGATTGTTAAAATTCCATATTTCTCGCCTGGTTTCATAATACCAACCTGCGGTTTCATAAAACCAATCTTCACAGCGACTTTGCTTTCAGAAATCCATCGCATTTCATCAATCTGAAACTTTTCAAGTTCAATCTGGAAAATGGTTTTCAATTCATTTTTGTTGATTTCAAATAACTGGATGCCGTTTAATCCAAGGTCGGGTTGTCCCAGTGTAGGATTGGAGCCAATCAGCAACTTCTTGGCAGGAGAAAGCAACGGATATAGATAGGTTACATATTGCCTGCCGTTATTCTTGTTTATTAAACGAAATTCCTCTATTTCCCAATAAGCCGTTTCAACAATATAGTATGGAAGCGATTTATACTGTCCGATAAAAGAATTGTTTTGCAATGAAAAGTCGGAGATTAAATCATTAATTAAAATGACTGTGCTCCCATTTTCAATTGGGAAAGTTAAACTGTCGTGCCTGGCTTTTATTCTTTTCGTTGTATCAATATCAAATAGTTGGTCACTCGCAGGAATCTTGTCATATTCTGATTTTACAATGGAATCAATATGAATGAATTTGTCATCGTAGAAAGTCCTGTCTGTTTTCGGAGTGTTCTGCCCATACACTTTCAGGCACAGGAGAAATAAAGGCAAGTATTTGAGGTATTTGGAAATCATTTTTTCTTTCCCCGCCAATCTGAAAGGCTAATTGCAGTATCGTTAATAACGTCACAGAATCTGACCTCCATTCCCTTCTTCGGATAAACATAAAATTGATATTCCGTCATAAATCGTTCTGGTCTGCTTTCTCCAACCTGAACAATATAATATGGTTGCTTTTCCGTAGGCGTTGAATTTATTATAGCTCCACCATGAATTGTATCCTTAAAGATAGAATCTATTCTATGGAAATACGCTTTCATTTCGGGCAAATTAAGTACCGCATTGTAAATAACGGTTTCATAAGGAGGAGGGGGAGGATGGTTAGAATATAATTCCAAATGGTCTTCATTAATCATGTCACCTTCTGAATAAAGCCTGTTAAAAAGGGAGTCATCATTAAAATCAAAAGACCAGTCACCATTTTCCGTAATAAAGTTTCCACCTGTGCTGAATGTTCTGGAAGTGTCATTTTTAAAATAAACATCAATAATGTATGATGGGTAAAATTTATACTGTTCTGGCTTTCTTGAATTATTCCATTTTTCAACAAAAAATTGTCCATCCTTTCTATTTAATACTTTGGGTACATATTTTGTTGAATCATAGGGTTTAGGATTTTTCCGAATAATAATGCTTTTGATATTTGAAATATCAATTTTTTCTTGGTGAAAGGGCTCATAAAGGCAGGAAACAAAGCTAATCCCAATGATGGCAATAATTGATATGACTTTTAAATGGTTCGGCATTCTGAAATAGTTATTTCCTGTAAAGCACAAAATATTCAACCACTACCAAGGTTGGAATTAAGAACGGCAAAGCAACTGAAAACCAAAATCCGAAATTGTACAGTCGTGTTCTGAACTGCTCACTATTCCCTTTATTAAAATGCTTATCTACGAATGAGCCCAAACCATAGAAGACATTGGCAATCCCCATCATTATCAGATAGCCAACGCCTTGAAAGAAAATCGTAAATAATGTAATCTCATAATTATGAACGTATGGCATCAGCAGGAATTCTCCGAGAATAGCGTATAAGATAAAAGCAGTTATTCCCGCCAATACCAGGGCTTTATTATATTTTCTCCTTCGGCTTTCCCACCATTGTTTCTGTTCCGAATGAACAAGTGGCTCCTCCTTCCTGTCTTTATTAAAATCAACAGGTTCATCCAAATCAATAATTTCATTTTCGGAAGTATTGTTGGCTTTTATTAATTTTTCATTCAGGATTTGTTTTATTTTTCCCGTTCCCATTACAGTTGTACCTTCTCTGATTTCAAATTCCTGTCCTTCAACCAAAGTATTTTCAAAATGTTCTACAAAAAGAAGTTTAATTTCCGCTTCAATCGTTTCGCCAGGCTGAACCAAATCTTTACCTACAAAGGTCTGATGTCCGCCTGTTTGTGTTTCAGTAAATGGGAATTTAATCTGTGGCATATACCCAGAGTTGGCGGGAGTTTTTCTTCCACCTTCTTCGGAGGTTCTGTATTTTAAAACCGCAATAAAGTCAGTCGGTCTGCTTTCAAGCATAGGGCAAGGCTAAATTACCCCTTTTTCTCAATTTCTGCCTCTTCCAAGCGTCTCATTTGTTGGAAATCATATCCCAGCACAGAAAACTCCTTCTCAACTCTGGCGAAAAATTCCTTGGGGTCATGATAATTTTTGTCCAAAACAGACCCGCTGGTGTGGTCGGTCAATATGTATGCAAGGTCTGGGTAAACATTTTTCGCTCTGGAAGTGAATATTTTGCGTATGCTTTTGAAGGATATCTTTTTCCTTGCTTCTTCTGTATCTGATTGCATCATTTTATTAAATTCCTCACTATTTTCAATCAGACTTATGAAGTGGTCAAATGGAAAACTACAACATTATTTCGTAAACTTCATCTACTCCGATTTCCTCCGTCAAATCATTGAAAATGCCAACAAGTTCATTACTAACCCTTGCAAGATTTTCCAATTCAATGCGGAGTATTTATAATTATTACGATGCTCAAATAACCAGAGGTCGTGTAACATGCTATTTCTATTTTTCCTTATGGCATTCAGCTTGTTTAAAAGTTTCCAATCAATTAAACTTATAGAATAGGCTAATTTTTGAACTTGATATAAATTCAATTGTTTGCAATAATCACCGATAGCCTTCATTTGGGCTTGGTCTAATGAACCGTCCTTTTGACCTGCTTTGTCCCATAAAAGTTTGTTAAAGACTAACCATTTTAAAATATTCTCCTGAAAGCTGTAAAGCAAGGTAATATTTTGAAGGTATTTTAATTCTTCCTTTTTATCCAGACAGGAATTGACTTCGCTTGCTAACTTATTTATCGGAATCGTTATGCTCTTGTAAGTTTGTTTTTTCGTCATTTGAATTGGTTTATTTTATTGGAACTAATTAATTTCTAAACTTTCCGCCCATTTCATCCCATTCGGCAGTTCCTGAAAAACCATTCTTTTTTATGACGATTTTAAGAACCAGCATTTTTCTCCTTCGCTTTAATATTTGAAATGGCATTTATTAATTCGTCTTTTATTACAGACAATAAGTGATTTCTAATAGTTTTAGCTTTGCCCTTTCTTTCATTCAATAGTTTTAGGAGATTTTCTAAAAATGACATTTCTGGAATTAAAAATTCTGTTTTATGAGGTTTGAATCTATTGTGAATAACATCACCAAACTGTTTTAGTCGCAAATTGTCAAAGCCTATTAAAGTAGAATAAACTATTTTGGGTTTGGTAAGATTAAATATCGGCGAGAATTGATAATGGCTATTCTCACTTAATAATACGGCTTCAAAATCCTTTATGTTATTTTTTAATTTTTCAATTAAACCTAAACTATCCTGAATAATTATTTCCCTTTTTAATTCGTCATTAATTTGAATGACTTTATTTCTTATCGCCTTAATATGTTCCGTGTATGGGCATACAGGAATTCCACCAAAATGAATATCTGGGCGAGTTTCGTATTTAAAATTGCCTTTCCCTTTTGTTATTCCTTTGATAATTAAGTCCCTTAGTTTATCGTAATTATAATTGAGCATATTTTCAAAACGCACAGCAAAATAGAAAACAGTTTCAAAATATTTACCCATGTATAATCCTTGACCCGCATATTTAACCATTTCGGATGTAAGCTTCTTATATTCCTTTTCGCTCAACGAATAACAATTGTTCCAATCCAGTTTATTGAGAACGTCGTATTGTGGTAATACATCATTACCTTCTATATGATATTTGCTATTAACCTCTGCCTGAAAAATGTCAAAATCAATGGATGTTCCAGATAGGATATATTCAAAAATGGATTTGAAATATTTATAGTCATATAGATTGGAAAAATAATTTGAAATAAAGATTTGCCTGTACGTCTGCTCATTAGGAATTTCTTTCCCTTTTACATGTGCCTGAATTGCCTTGCTAATGTCAAGTTCAGTCCACCCTAAAACATCTTTATCCAGTTCCTTCTTATCAGCTAAACTTATTTCATTCTTTTTAAATGCAATAGTTACGCCAAGAGTGAAGCGAATAATTACATCTATTTTTTGCCATATATAGGATTTTGCTTTGTTGGTTTTTTCAGGAATATTTGTTTCAATAATAGAATAAATATTCTGCAATTTATCCAATGCAAAAATGACGGTACGAAGATTATAATTTGCATTAGTGGCAAGTAGCGGGACAATTGAGCCCTTATTTGAAGTAATGAATTTTTCAAAACCTTTATTTGAATGCCCATACCGTAAGGTAATAACAGCATTTATGCTTTCTTCAAATGGCGGTGAAAATATCATGTTGATTCCGATAACCTTTTCTTTGAAATTCTTATATGCAACGTCTTTTAATTCATCGTCATGAGCTATAATTATAACCTTGGCTCCATTATTTTCAACCAATGTATTTATGTAACCGATTATATCCTTTACGTCCAGTTGGTCTGATTTCCGCTCTAAATCATCAAAACAAATAACTAAATCCTGAATTTCAATCAAGTTCTTGCCAGTTGAACTAATAAAGTCTTTGAAATTGTCAGAACTATTAATGCGATGAAATTTTAATATGCCATCAGCTATCAATCCAAGAAGGGCTGTTGAAATTTTGAAAGTTTTGTTTTTCAGTAGTGGAAAAATAGAAAGTGCAATTTGCTCCTTTATTGATTCTATGCTTGTTAGACCAAATAATGAAATGTGGATTGGCTTGTATTTTTTACCAGCATCCTCTAATGTATCTATCTTTGAAATTTCCTCTTTTAAAGTGTTTTTAAAGTAAAATGTTTTCCCTACGCCCCATTTGCCAGAAATTAAAATGGCATAATTTGTTTGGGTGCTTAAATATTCTTTTACTGCTGAACTAATATTTTTCATTTTAATCCCCGTAAGTTATTTCAGGTTGACCAAACATTTTGAATTTATTGGTTCTTTTACCAAGCTTAATTCAATTATTGTCGCTTCCCAAATAGTATTTGTACATTCTTTATCTTCATAAATGTCGCCTGTAATATGATTGCATTCAACGTAGTTGCTGTTACAAATAGAGCATACTGATTTTTCGGCTATCCCAGTTATGCTTGCACCTTTTATTTTGCCAGTTCCTATTTTACGAAGGATGTTTTTATCTAAAATTAAACCTTCTTCAATTTTAAGCCCATGTTCATCATCCGCAATACGTCCCCAACCAACAATTCTGGGTTTATGTTCCAAAAGGATGGGCGTAGGCATATCAGGATATGGGCTTTTCTGGTTAAAGCACTTGCCAAAATCGTCTATTTCTTGTTTTTTCTTTTTAGCAATATCAGTTAACTCACCTTTTAAATACTTCCTGCCGTTAAGGTCGTTAGTAATATTTGTAGAATTTTCTGTAATGAAGATATTTTCGTTAATGGTTTTGGAGTCCTGTCTCTTTTTCCTGGGTTTATCCAATTGTTTCTGAATGTAGTTAATAATTAGTCCCATAATGACTGTGGTTGGGAGGTTTCGTACCAATATATTTATCTGGTCAGCAAAAATTTGGACAATTCCTTTCTTGAATAAATATTGAACTTGCATATCATTTTGCGGAAGGACAATAACATTAAACCCTTGTTGCCGTAAAAGCTTAATCAATTTAAGGGTATCAATGGTTACAAGCTTTCTGTTAGGGAATCTTGTTTCATACGGATTAAAGGAATCAATTTCTATGCAGGAATCCATCAGATTTGTTTACCGTTTTGATTCGTCTTATTCAGTCTTCCATATACCTTCTTCAACATGTATGTCTTCACCAATTCCCCGAAATCCCTGTCATCCATGATTTTTGAAAAGATGTCCTGGTTCTGTTCCATCCGCCCGATTAGCTTATCAAAAAACATTTCATCCAATCCGAACTTGAAATTTTCAATGGTATTGCTCTGTGCCTGCTCTTGCAGTTTCGGGTCGGCAACCAGCTCCGCTTCAATCTGGTCAAAGAATAACCTGTCAGCCTCCGTAAAATCCGTTCCGAAATGTTTGTTAACAAACTTTATTATTTCAGAGAGTGGGGCTTTTTCCTCCTTCGGTACTCTGATTCCGCCTTCCAAACTTCCGTCCAGTCCATATTCTGCCTGGTCTTCCAATACAAGATTCTTCTCACCAATCTTTTGCAGGCGGTAATATTCCAGACTAATTTCATCACCGAGCTGAAATCTTCCTTCTCTGCCACGTCTGGGCAGTTTTTTCATAAGAAACCTGCAATAGGTATAATACTTTTCCAGTTCGCCATCCTGAAATGGCATAATCTGGGATAGGAATGAATACAGATTCAGGAATGTTTTCAGGGTATTCTTAAAATCTTCCTGATTAATTTGTTCGTGCGTTTTGTCGTTCTGAACATCAGGCAACGCCTTGAAACGTTCTACGGCAGGGTCAATGAAAGCGTTCAGCTTTGCTTGTTCGCTTACAGATAGTTCTTTCTTTGATTTGAAAAATACGTTACAGAAATTATCTACTTCGGTCTGCCAGATGATTTGTGCCTTCTCCAATTCTCCTTTAAGGTCATAGAGGTGGTTAGGATTGGTACTGGTCTCAATCGTCGTAAGCTCGTAGTAAGGCTGAAATGATTGTAAAATGATTTCGGTGTCATTTACAAAGTCCAAGATAAAAGTATCCTCTTTCCCTGCACACATCCTGTTCAGGCGAGAAAGGGTCTGTACCGCCTTTACTCCTGACAGCTTTTTATCTACATACATGGTATGGAGTAGTGGCTGGTCAAATCCTGTCTGGTATTTGTCCGCCACCAAAAGCAGTTGATATTCATTACTGGCAAATTTCCCTGGCAATTCCTTTTCTTTAAATCCATTTATTTCTACCTCTGTTACGCCTTCCGTGTAGCCACCTGAAATGACTTTACCTGAAAATGCTACGATAGTTTTAATGTCCTTGTATCCCTTCACCTTAATGTAATGGTCAAATTCTTCCTTGTACCTGACTGCATGAAGCCGTGAGCTGGTTACAACCATTGCCTTTGCCTTTCCGCCAATCTTCTTGGAAACGATTTGCCTGAAATGCTCTACCATCACCTCTGTCTTTTGCGATAGATTGTGAGGATGTAGGGACAAGAATCTGGCTATGGCTCTGGAAGCCTGTTTCTTATTCACATTCGGGTCATCCTCAATCTGCTTTGATAGCTTGAAGTATGTTTTATAAGTGGTGTAATTTTTTAGAACATCCAATATAAAGCCTTCCTCAATGGCTTGCTTCATTGAATACAAATGAAATGGTCTGGGCTTTCCGTCTATTCCTTTTGTCCCGAATACCTCAATGGTCTTCGGTTTTGGGGTAGCTGTGAATGCAAAGAATGAAAGATTCTTCTGTTTGCCCCTTGCCAGCATTGACTTTCTCATTTCGTCTTCGGCATCGTCCTCCATTCCTGTCTCCGTCTCTTCTTCTTCCGCTTCCTCCAAGGATTTCGCTGACAGGATTTCTTTCATCTTCTTCGTAGCCTCTCCACCTTGCGAAGAATGGGCTTCATCTATGATGAGTGCGTATTTCCTGTTCGGAATGCTTCCAATCTTTTCCAATATGAACGGAAATTTTTGAAGAGTAGTGATAATGATATTTGAACCTGCTCCTATGGCATCTGCAAGCTGTTGGGAGTCTTTATCTATTTTCTGTACCACGCCGTCCTTGTGTTCAAACTGATAGATGGTGTTCTGTAACTGGTTATCCAATATTTTCCTGTCAGTTACAACGATAACGGAATCAAATATCCGTTCGTCCTTTTCATTATGCAGACTGGAAAGGCGATAGGAGAGCCAGGCAATTGAATTGGATTTGCCTGAACCCGCAGAATGTTGAATTAGATAATTCTTTCCTGCTCCCGTAAGCCTGGCATCTTTGGAAAGTTCCCTGACAACCTGCATCTGATGGAAACGGGGAAAGATAATTATTTCCTTCTGCTTCTTAACCCCGTTCATTTCAAAATCTTCGGTGCTGATATGCAGGAATTTTCCGATTATGTCCAAGAAGCTGTCCTTTGCCCAGACGTATTCCCATAGATAAGCGGTTCTATATCCGTTTTTATTCGGGGGATTTCCCGCCCCGTTGTTGAATCCCACATTGAATGGTAAATACTTCGTGTTTTTGCCAGCCAGCTTGGTGGTCATAGAACATTCGTCCGTATCCAAGGCGAAATGGACAAGGCTTCTCTTTTTGAACTGAAATATCGGTTCAGACGGCTCTCGGTCAAAAACGTACTGCTTTTTGGCATTCTGGATATTCTGACCCGTAAATTGATTTTTAAGCTCTATGGTAGCGATTGGCAGTCCGTTAAGAGAAAGCACCATGTCCAAGGAGTTTTTGCCTTCACGCTCATAGAATAGCTGTCTGGTGACGGATAAGTGATTGTTTTCGTATTGTATGTGGGCATCGGGGTTCAGATAGGTTTCAGGGCGGAAATAGCCCATCCTGAATTTAACTCCGTAATCGGTAAATCCGTTTCTTATAACGTCCAGTGTCCCTCTCTGGTCAAGCTCCTTTATCAGGCGTTGAACTACCTTGGATTCCACCTCTGATTTATGGATTCCCGATATTTTATCCCATTCCTTTTTCTGGGACAGTTTCAGGAAATCGGTAATGTATTTCGGGAAAATGCCTATTTGTGGGTCAAAATCGTCCGAATGTCCCTGAACGTAACCTCCGTATTCCAATAGGGATTTTTCAATCGCTTCCTCAAATGTTTGTTCAGTGTGGATGCCTTTTGCCATACGCTCTTTTTTATGCAGTCACTTCATCTCTCACATCCACCTTGCCCGTAACCACCTCGGAGATTAATGCTGTTTTGTATTCTTTAAGGAGTTCTATTTCTTGTTCTGATTTTGTGATGATGGTGTCAATTCGGTATTGCTCTGATTCAATATAATCTACAATAAGTTTTTGTTCTTCTTTTTTGGGAAACGGAAACTGTAATTGGCTGATGAATTTTTCCCAACTTGCTCTGGGCATCTTCGTTCCATACGTTGAGCCATCTACAATTGTAATAACCATTTCCGAAATCATTCTATAAAATAGAAATTCAGGAAGCATTTTTTCATTTGAGCGTAAAACCAATAACTCACCTGCACAGCCACCTGATTGTTTTGCAAGAACAACCTTTGCTAAATAGGGTCTTAACTTATTGAACAATACATCCCCTGATTTAAAAAGATTGACATCGCCTTCCATATTTTCAATGTCGCCCTGCCCAGTCACTTTGCCAGTCCAGCTTTCAATGTTTTCCAAAGCAATTACGTATTCGGGTTTTTCTTTTACCTTTTCACCAATCAATGAACATAAATATTTCAGCTTCTTTATCTCCCAATGCCTTGGAATTTCCCCCAACCATTCAATTTCACTATCCTTCATCGGCACGTTGGGGTTTATTCCTTTTGTTACAGCCTGATTGATAATAGCCGTTCTCTCTTCTTTTAAAAGTTCTATCAGTTTCTCTTTGTTACTGATAAGGGTTTCAATCTGGTTGGTTTTGAAGTCCAAATAGTATGCTAACTGTTGTTGCTCTTCAATTGGAGGATATATAAATGAAATTTCTTTCACTTTTTCTTTGGTTAAATGAGCAATGCTTATTCTGTTGACAATTGCATCAAAATGTCCCCGCTTACCAAAAAGAATAAATTGATTTAGGAAGAATTTAGGATTAATGCCATTTAAAAAAGATACTTTATGGACAGAATTCTGAATGTAACATTCATCCAATTCATCTGCCCAAATACAAGTTCTGCCTACTTCCCCGCCTTCACTTACCAGTAGGTCATCCTTTTTTATTCTATACTGTCTTAATTCATTTTCCGAAAACCACATTTCCTTAACATCATCCATGTAAGGTGTATTCCATTCAATATTTTTAGCCCTCAAATACGGCTTTAATTGATAATCGCCTTTATCATCATTGGTTAGCATTTTACCCAAAACAACATTGGCAAAAAATTTCAACTTCTTTACTTCCCAATGTTTTGGTATTTGTCCCAACCATTCTATACCCGAATCTTTGTATGTGCCGTATTTCTTCACGCAATCGCCTCCTTTATCAATCCTTCTGTTACTTCCTCCAAAGCCAATATGTCTTTTCTTATTATATCCAATGACCGCAATGGCTTGTATTTGTAAAAATATTTTGTGAAGTTGATTTCATACCCGACTTTCGTTTTGCTTTCGTCAATCCAAGCATCAGAAACGTGTGGCAGGACTTCCCGCTTCATGTATTCAGCAATGTTTTCTTTGAGTGGAATATTTTCAGTGTCCCGCAAACTGCTATCTGCCTTCGGTTTCCCATTCTTATCCAACAGGATTTTTCCTTTGCTGTCTCGTTCAGGACGTTCTACCGTAACCTTTGAATACCCGAAATCAGCGTTGTCAAATATCTTGCTGAATTCGCCTTCCCTGAAATCTCCGTAAATCCTTGTAATCTGGGAAATGTGCTCTTCACTTAACTCATTTCGCTTGTTGCCCAGCGACTTGCTCATCTTTTTGAAGAAATCCACTACGTTAATCAGTTGGACTTTGCCTTCCCGCTTCTTCGGCTTGTTATTGGAGACAATCCAGATATACGTGCTAATGCCTGTATTATAGAAAAGCTGGTCAGGAAGAGCCACGACTGCCTCCAACATATCATTTTCAATAATCCATTGCCGTATACTGGATTCATTCTTCGTTGTACTTGGACTTCCTGAAAACATCGGAGAACCGTTAAATACAATCGCAAGCCGTGAACCTTCTGTTTTCATCTTGGATATGAGGTGCATCAGGAAAAGGAATGAGCCGTCGCTGACAGAAGGCAGTCCCGCCCCGAACCTGCCACCAAAACCTTCTTTCTCATGTTCGTCCTTTACAGCCTTTTCAATCTTCTGCCATTTCACACCGAAAGGAGGATTGGTAATCAGGTAATCAAATTTCTCCTTCGGCAACTGGTCTTCCGATATGCTGTTCCCCTTTTTTATGTTGGATGCGTTCTGTCCTTTGATAATCATATCCGATTTGCAGATGGCGTAAGATTCAGGATTTAACTCCTGACCAAAGACTTCAAGACGTGCATCTTTATTGAGTTCATTCAGGTATTCTTCGGCTATGCTCAACATCCCGCCTGTTCCTGCACAGCAGTCGTATACCGTCTTTACAATGCCTTTCTTTGTCAGAATATCACGGTCATTCAGGAAAAGGATGTTGACCATTAATTTGATGACTTCCCTCGGCGTGAAGTGTTCCCCCGCAGTTTCATTACTTATTTCAGCGAACTTCCTGATAAGCTCCTCAAAAAGATAACCCATTTCCATACTGCTCACTTTGTCTGGATGTAGGTCAATTTCCTGAAATCTTTTCATAACCTGAAATAGCAGGTTTTCTTCATCCATTTTATTTATCTGAACGTCAAGCTGAAACTGTTCTACTATTTCCCTGGCATCATCTGAAAACCCGTTGATGTAGTTCCGCAGGTTGGGAGCTATGTTATTGGGGTCTGCAATTAGTTTGTCAAAATTAAACTTGCTCCTGTTGTGGAAGTTGAAGCCAGCCGTTTTGTTCAGGATGGGGTCAATGGTCTTAATCTTCTTCTTTTTGAGGTCATCGTATTTGGCAAGAACCTTGTCCTTGGTTTTTTCCAGTACGCAGTCCAAACGCCGAAGTACGACCAGAGGTAGAATAACCTTTCCGTAATCGCTCTGCTTGTAATTGCCACGCAACAGGTCAGCGATTGACCAGATGAAGTTGGCTGTTTCCTTGAAGTTTTTCATTTATTTATCAGTTCATTTAACGATTCTGATTGTTCTATAATCCGTTTACAAATTCTGCAATTCCTGCCCAAGTCCAAGTGATTTTTTTAATTCCGTCCATTTCCTTTGGAGAATTAGAAGAATCGCAACCAGCCATATAAACTCCAAGTAATGGAATGCCTTCGTCTTTCGCACAATTAATTTCCCACAATGCTCCCTCTGCTTTTTTAAGATGTTTGCTAATGAGAACAATTACACCATCACAACCCTGTATTTTGGCACGACATTTTGTTTTCCACGCACTATCAAAAGGTTCGTTAATTGACATATCCGTAAAATCATACGGAACTTTGGCATGTCTTGCCTGACCAATAAAAAGCATTTTATTTGTTGCGTCCTCAATCGCAAAACTTGTGAAAATTCTCTTGTTCCCCATTTATGGTTTTATTTAACAGTTACAGAATGGAAATATTACATTCAGTTTATAAGCAAAGTAAATGAACTCAAATATGCCGACAATAATTATGAAAATTCTAAATCGCCGAATGATTTCTATTTCAGTTTTGGTATTTGGTTCATATTTAATTTCCTCCGTTAATACTTTCCATTCATCTTCAAACATATTAGTCCGAAGCTGTTTTTCAATTTTGCCGATTATTTTAAATTTTCCCTGATTTAGCTGACCGTAGGAATTGATTA
>JABDFG010000015.1 GCA_013286655.1 Bacteroidota bacterium | reverse complement strand
ACAATACTACCCGGACCGTAGCCAACGTACGCCTCTGTTTCAGCAAAGGAGAAGGCACTCTGGGAAAGACAGGATCTCTGGATTTTATGTTCGACCGCAAGGGCATATTTGAAATTGAATTGGGCAAAAGAAACCTGGAAGAACTCGAATTTGAACTCATCGATCATGGTTTAGAAGAAATCGATCAGGATGAAGATAAAGTAGTGATCACCGTTCCTTTCAATGAATTTGGAAAAATGCAGAAGGCTCTGGAAGAAAAAAAGATTACCGTTATCTCCTCCGAAACAGAAAGAATCCCTAATACCTTTAAAGAAGTAACACCTGAACAAGCCGCAGAAGTACAAAAACTGATTGACCTGTTGGAAGACGATGATGATGTGCAGAATGTATTTCACAATATGAAGAACGATGAGTAACAACGACATTCTGAAAAAATTGCGCGTTGCCTTGTATTTAAGGGATGACGATATTATAGAAATATTAAAACTCGTAGATTTTAAAGTAAGTAAAACAGAGCTCGGTGCATTCTTCCGGAACGAAGACCATCCGAACTACAAACCCTGCGGCGACCAGATCCTCCGCAATTTCCTCAATGGCTTAGTGATCTATAAAAGAGGGAAAAGAGAAAGTCCTCCCCAAATTAAGCATTAATTCTAATCAAGAAAAACTCCAATTCACGACAATTAATTGTAAGCAAAAGAATCGCGAAGCGATCATAAACTCAATAAAATTTAAAGATGAGAAGTGAATAATCGCGAAGCGATCATAAATTCAATAAAAAATTAAAGACGAGAAGTGAATAAATGAACATACCCTACAAAAATATCTTCCCCGGATTCAGAATACTATTCGGATCAAATAACTTCTTAATTCCCTTCTGAAGTTCAATGGACTTAGGAGTAAAAACTACATCCAGATAAGCCCTCTGAACCCACCCGATGCCATGTTCACCGGAGATCGTTCCACCTAATTGAACACAGAGTTCAAACAATTGACGGATTCCTTTTGGCAATTCATTCTTCCAAACCTCATCACTCAAATTTCCCTTAATAATATTCACATGCAAATTTCCATCCCCCGCATGTCCGTAGCAGACAGATTGAAAGCCATATTTCTTCCCGATTTCCTTAACGCCCTTCAACAACTTCGGCAACTCAGCTCTGGGCACAACCGTATCTTCTTCCTTATAAACCGAATTGGATTTTACCGCTTCCCCAACCTTTCTGCGCATCTTCCATAAATTTTCTTTCTGTTCCTCCGTATCCGCAAATAAAATTTCACCACACTCAAACTGAGCCATGATGACACTTATCCTTTCGGCATCCCGCATCATCACTTCCAGATCATTCCCATCTAACTCAATTAGTAAATGTGCCTTTACCTCTGGCTGAATCGATATCGAAATTCCCTCCACATACTTTAAAGCCCAGTCGATAGCATCCCGCTCCATAAATTCCATTCCACTCGGAACAATTCCAGCCTTAAACACCGCAGAGACCGATTCACAAGCCTTTTCCGCTGAGAAAAAAGGCACGAGCATTAAAATAGTTTTACCGGGCAGCGGAATAAGTTTAAAAACAATTTTCGTAATAACGCCCAACGTCCCTTCACTCCCTACCATCAGCTGGGTAAGATTATAACCTGTAGAATTTTTCAGCACGTTCGCACCTGTCCAGATTATTTCACCTGTTGGCAGCACCACCTCCATATTCAGCACATACTCCCTGGTAACCCCGTACTTCACTGCCTTCGGACCTCCCGAAGACATGGCTAGGTTGCCGCCCAGAAAACAACTACCCTTACTGGCCGGATCAGGAGGATAAAACAACCCCTTCTCCTTTACCGCATTTTGAAATACCTCATTAATAACACCGGGCTCAACAATCGCCTGAAGGTTGCGCTCATCAATTTCCAATATCCGGTCAAAGCGCTCCATAGATAAAACAAGTCCCTCAAATACCGGCAATGCAGCCCCACTTAAACCAGTACCCGCACCCCTGGGAGTAAGCGGTATCTTTTCAATATTGCAAAGTTTCAGCAATTCCGAAACTTCCAGAGCAGTCCTTGCCTTCACTACAAGTTCAGGCAGATAGCTCAGGTCCTCTGTTTCATCATGTGAATAATTGTACAAAATTTCCGGATCGGCAAATACATACGCATCCCCGACAATTTTTTTAACTGCCGATATGAATTCCGGACTTATTCTATTGTAAACCGTTTGAACTTCAGATTTACCGATCATACTTTTTCAGAATAGCTTTGTTAATACGCTTTACAATACCCGGACCTTCATAAACGAAGCCCGTGTATACCTGAACAAGACTCGCCCCTGCCTCCAATTTTTCCAACGCATCTTCCGCAGAATGTATCCCACCAACAGCTATAATCGGAAATGAGCCCATAGACTTATCCGATAAATACTGAACAACCTCCGTACTTCTTTTTGACAGAGGTCTGCCACTCAATCCACCATTTCCGATAACATCAAGGGCAGCAGCCTTCGTATTAAGCCCGGTTCTCTCAATTGTAGTGTTGGTCGCTATCACCCCATCAATTTTTGTTTCTGCAACGATAGACACAATATCATCTAATTGTTCATTGTTGAGATCAGGGGCAATTTTAAGAAGGATTGGTTTTCTTGATTTTTTTTGTGAATTTAATCTATTCAGATGAAGCAAAAGCCTGGTTAAAGGTCCTTTCTCCTGCAAGGCACGTAATCCTGGAGTATTCGGCGAACTTACATTGACAACAAAAAAGTCTATCCGCTCAAACAAAATTTCAAAACATTTTTCATAATCCCTGACAGCCTCTTCATTAGAGGTCAGTTTATTTTTCCCGATATTACCACCAATGAGAACAGCGCTCTTTCTTTTCTTCAGGCGTCCGGCAGCAGCATCCGCTCCTTCATTGTTAAAGCCCATCCGGTTGATCAGTGCTTCATCCTCCACTAGCCGGAACATACGCGGCTTTTCATTCCCCGGCTGAGCAATAGGCGTAACCGTACCAATCTCAATAAATCCAAAACCAAAACAGGAAAGCTCTTCAAAGAGTTTCGCATCCTTATCAAAACCCGCAGCAAGACCAACAGGATTCCGAAAGATCAATCCGAATACTTTTCTTTCCAGTCTTTTATCGTTCACCGCATAAAAAAAACGCATCAATCGCCCAAACCCCGGAATAGCAAACACTATTTTCAAAGTTTTAAAAACAATCCTATGAATCGTTTCCGGAGAAAAAAGAAAAAAAACAGGTTTGATAAAATATCGGTACATATACCTATTTGATTTTCGGCTTAGTTCCGGGAGAAACAACTGCCTTAGGTTGTTTGATGTAACCCGTAGGCAAAACAACAATATTCTTTTCAATTTCCTGCCGGGAACCCACTTTATCCGCCACCACCAATTTTTCAGAATACTTTTCAAAGCCGGCAATATCAATATTAATGGTATACTCTCCCGGAGGTAAGATCATAACATATTTTCCAGACAGGGCATTGGGTGTATAATTACCATACGTATCCTTGCTTTTCATATCGGTAACAGCTATCTGAACTTTTCCGTAATTAAGCTTTTCAGAGGAATCAGCCGATAACAGACAACCTTTAATAAGCGAATACTTAGGTTCCAGGTCATTAAAATCTACCCGGTAAATATCCAGATCCCCAAAACCACCCTCTTTCAATGCCGCAATATAACCGTACTTCCCATTTGCCGAAAGCCGGAGATTCATATCATCATCCGGCGTATTGATAGGATAACCTATATTTTTTATATTCGTCCATTTATGGGCTAGTTCACTCCAACTAGCCTTAAAAATATCATAGCCACCCATGCTGGTATGGCCCGTTGAACTAAAATAAAGCGTTTCTCCGTCTGGGGAAATATTCGGAAAATCCTCATCATCCGCCGTATTAATTTCAGGACCTAAATTCTGGGCAAGCGCCCAGGAACCATTTGGCAACTTATGAGATAAGTAAAGATCACTTCCTCCGTACCCACCCGGCCGGGTGCTGGTAAAATAAAGCGTCATACCATCCGGAGATATGGATGCCGCAATTTCCTGCGCACTCGAATTAATATTTTTGTCCAGGGCTTCCGCTTTTTTGAAATTCATTTTTTTATCCGCGTACGAAATAAAAAGATCTGCAAAACTTACTGCATTATCATAGACCAATATCATAATATCACCCGAAAGAGACAATCCCACTACCTCTTCATCACCATCCCCTGTATTGATCGGCGGACCAATACTTTTAGCCTTTCCGAATTCCCCGTTTGTCACCTTTGAAACAAACACAGATGCACCGTATGTACCATCAGGACCCTGCTGTCCACCACCCTCCTTTCTTCGCGTTGTGAATACCAGGTAAGACTCATCCTCCGGAACAAAAGCCTGGTAATCAGGGTAAGGAGAATTGACATTTTTACCCAGGTTTTTAAAACTCACATTCAGCGGAAATTTAACCAACTCCTTTCCATTGGAACAATATTGTATATAACGGTCAACCTGCTTTCTGTTATCAGAGCTACCCTTCCCTGATTCCTTATAATTAGTAAACGCCTTCAGCGCATCATCAAAACGACCAGCATAATGATATGCTTTGCCAAGATAAAACCAGGTATCATGATCTGATTTATCCGACTTTGAACTGGTCTCCAGGTAAGAAATAGCTTTCGCCTTATTGATATTGGAATTCAGATAACAAATCCCTGTACGATAAATATACTTTTCATTTTTAGGTTCTTTTTTAAGTAAAGCAAGGTAATTTCTAAGTGCCTCCGTAAAATTATTATTGCTAAAAAGCTCATCCGCAACAGCAGGGTCGGCATTGGATGGAAGTTTCAGGTCACTTTGAGAAAAGATCAAAGTTGAGAATAACAAACACAACAGGAGGAATACACGTTGTTTAATCACAGCATTCATATAAATGCACACATGTATAAAATCCGTTTAAGGTCAGCAGCTCAAATTTAACAAAAAAACATTTTATAAATGCTAAGCTCAAAAGAAAGGCCGCTTATTAGGCGGCCCTTACTCTTTTAAATACGGTATTCTTAGTATGGAAGAACCACTTGCCTTGCAGCACCTGCGGCATTGGTCCAGTTAAATTTATAACCATATGCTCCGCATGCAGTAGAACCGGTATAAGCGGTGCCATCCTGATTAACTCCAAACGTTTCACTTATCGAATTTGAAATACCACTTAGTACAGCCACCCCGGATGTTGGTCTATACCAGCCACAAACAGAATTAGAAACAATAGGACTGGTGAACTGAAGATTGAAAGATGAGTTTAAACGGGTTGTTCCCCACATTACGACATTATGAAGACCTCCGAAAGTTGTATCTCCGCTTACAGATATTTGATACGCTTGAAGAGACGACATATAACGCCAGGTCTTGGTACGGGCCACAGACCACTTACGCTGAGTTCCATCATCAAAAGTTATGGTAAGATTATTAGCGCGAATCTTATGTACAATAGTCGAATCAGGTGAAGGCAAATCCCTTAATAATCCTCCATTTACATTCTCTATAGTTTTAGTACCATTGAATGTAATCGTTTTACTATCCGAATGCCTTTTCACCATATAATTATTAAATGTCAACTGAACAGTAGCTCCTGGAGTTCTCCATTTCCAGCCGGCTTTATAATTCAATAATTGTATCTGAATAGTACCAGACCTCCAGTTAACACCATTACAATAAACGGTATCATCATATGTTAAAGTTAAAATACCATTCACAGAATCAACCCGAAGCTTCACATCACATGGCAAGCTAAGCGTTCCTTCCATACCACTTAGTCTTCCCGAAACCGAAGACGTGCTGGAAAGAGCAGTATTCGCATCACCAGTCGCATTCTCAAGTTCATTATTAACACGCGCTTCATCACTCGCATTTTGAGTTTGTGTAGCCGTATCATCAGGAGTTGTGGTCGTGTCCCTGTTCTTATTGCAGGAAGAAATAATTGCAGCTGCCGATAGCATCAAAATTGCGGCGCCTGATATTCGGATTATTTTTTTCATAGTATAGTGCGTTTTTTATGGTTTCTGTGCAGTTTGACAATTAAACATCCCAAAGGTTTAACCGAAAAGATGAAAAAACAATGTACTTTTCAGGTAAAAAACTAACTTACTGAATATCAATTCAATCAAATTATTAGATAAATTTTGAACAGCCTCTAAACATTAATTATAGGGTTGAGCCCAGGAAATATTTTCATCCACTTCAATAGGTTTAAAACTCAGAACCGGAATCCAGGAATGATTAACAATCTGCTGAGCATATGGTCCAAGAAAGGAACCCGTAAAATTTTCCTCCTGATCCGTCATAATTACGATAAGATCCGCATTATTCAATTTCGCAAATTCCAGGGTATTCCTGGCAAGGTTTCCGCCAATCCTCTTATGTACTGTAACTTGAATACCGCAACTTTCTATAAAAATCCTCACCTGTTCAACTTTCTTCTCAAATTTATCAAGATCTCCCCGATCGTCCTCTTCCAGCAAACCCAGAATATTTATTCTTGCTCCATACTGTTTAGCCAGCTCAGCAGTGTATTTAACTTTTTGACGGGAATGCCTGGAATTATCAATTGGCAATAAAATTTCCGAGAAACCCACACGACGGGAATGTGTCTGAACAGTTAATATAGGACAAGGGCTTAAGGTAACCACCCTAAAGGAATTACTTCCCATAAATACTTCAGCGAAACCCGAAACCCCATGCGTACCCATAACAATAAGATCCGCCTTTTCTGTCCTGGCCAGCTCTACAATCTCTTCACAAACGACTCCTTCCGTACTCAAAGTAGATGCATTCACACCATAATCGGCCCTGATCCTTTCTGCAATATCCTGCAATTTAGTTTCAATCAGGCTGAAAATATTGCCAGGAAGTTCAAATTTTATTTCCGGAGCTACAATACTAAAACTCTGCCAATTATGTTCAACAATATGAACCAGAAGAAGATCCGCCTGGTATAGTTTGGCCATAAATGCAGCATGCTCAATTGCCAGCAAAGCAGTCTCAGAAAAATCAATCGGAATAACTATTTTTTTGACACCAGCTTTTTTAAAATTCATTCAGAGCGTATATGCATTTATTTATATCGGGAAAGCTATTCTAATAAGGCTTAAATACAATATTTCGCTTCATGGAAGGAATAATACTGATCACAGGAATATCCGAATTATTGATAATCTCCTGCGCGGAAGATCCTATAAAACGCTGAGTAAAATCAACCTCTTGCTGGGTCATGATCATCAACAGATCACCCTCTACTTTATGAGCATATTTTATGATACTTTCGGAAAGCGATTCATCACCTCTTTTACCTTTAAGAATTTCTGCCGTACATTCAACCCCTTCTTTTTCAATAAAGGTCTTCACCTGTTGCAACTGGCGGGTCAGCCGGTTCACAACAAATTCATCTGTGGTAAACAGCACCGATACAATACGGATAGCAGAACCATCCCCAAGCTTGGCAAGTTCCAGCGCGAAGTTTACTTTCTCGCGAGTTTCCTTTGTCAGATCAAGCGGAAGCACAATATTTTTACACCCATTACGGTGATGCTGACCACGGATGGTAATTACCGGCACATTTGCTTCTCGGACAACGCGCAATGCATTCGATCCGATAAACTTCTTCCGCATATTAATCGTCCCGTTAGCACCCATAATAATAAAAAGCGCATTGATCATGTCTGCCACTTCCGCAATCTTTTCATAAACCGTTCCACGGGCCACCATGGTATTCACATGAATTCCTGTTTTCTTTTCGACATCCGTCGCCAGCTTTATCAGATTTTCCTCCACCTGCTTTTTTATATCCTCATCCTGTTGCTTGGAAAAAAATTTGGAAATAAATCCATTATCCTCAATGATATACAACAATGTTATCTCCGCTTTATATTCCCTTGCAAGATTATAACTTTGATCAAGAGCAATAAGCGACTGATCAGAAAAATCAACCGGAACCAAAATTTTTTTCTTTGACATAACCTTCAATTATTAGTTACGGGAACAAAGTTAGTGAATTTTCAAATAATAGTAATAATATACTGATTTACAATATTTTACAATCAATCAACAGGTATTTCAAAAAACTATTTCAACATCCTCCTTCTTAAAACTTTATAGATCAGCTTTTTAAACAGGGCATTACCAGCTACCTTTGTAGCCAGCTGATGATGAATCCGAACGAACTCAATGCCTTGATAAGTCTGTTGGACGATCCCGACGAAGGAGTCTTTTCTCATATTAAAACAAAAATTGTTTCTCTTGGTCAGGACGTTATACCCGTATTGGAAAATGCCTGGGAACACTCTTTTAATCCATTGCTGCAGACACGCATTGAAAACATTATTCACACCATACAATTTCAAAAAATTGCCGAAGAGCTGCGGCACTGGTCTAAGAATAATGAGCACACCCTTTTAGAAGGAGCTTTACTGGTAGCGAGATACCAGTACCCCGACCTGGATACAGCTAAGCTCAACAAACAACTCGAACAAATAAAACATGATATCTGGCTGGAGCTGAACGATAATCTGACAGCCCTTGAAAGAACCCGTGTCATCAATCATATTCTTTTTGACGTCCACCAGTACAGTGGTAATACCGTTAATTATTATGCTCCACAAAACAGTTACATTAATAATGTAATCGAAAGCAAAAAAGGAAACCCTTTATCCCTTTCCATTATCTATGCAATAATCGCACAAAGCCTCGCACTTCCGATATACGGTGTAAATCTCCCCGAACATTTTGTATTAGCCTACCGGGATGAAAATGATTTTCTGCAACCTTCAGCAAAAAATGACAGCTCTCCGATTCTATTTTACATCAATCCTTTTAGCAGGGGAGCCGTTTTCGGAAGAAAAGAAATTGATGCTTTCCTGAAACAATTAAAAATGAAACCCCTGGCCGAACATTACAATGCCTGTTCTAACCTGGACATTATTAAACGGTTGATCCGCAACCTGATCAACTCCTATGAAAAACTCGGCTACCCGGATAAAAGTCAGGAATTGCAATCTTTGTTAAACAGCATTTCCACCTAATACTTCTTTCAAATTCAGATTAATTCTGACAATTCAAGCCAACGAAGCGTTTTTTCTTCCAGTTGACAAATAAGTTCTCCCAGCCGATGACCTTTTTTAAGAATCTCATCAGGAGCTTGTGATGTATCATTCAGACTTTCCGTTAATTGTACCTTTTCAATTTCCAGATTTTCCAGATCCTTCGACAATTGTTCAAACTCAAACTTCTCTTTAAACGTAGCCTTTTTTTTGACACCACTTTCTTCTTTCACGTCAGGCGCAGGCTTCTTTTCTTCAGCTTTCGGCAGTACGGGAACCTTTTGCTGACGGAGCTGATCGTCCTTCCAGGACCGATAAGCCGTGTATGTTCCCGGGAAGTCCTTAATAACACCATCTCCTTCAAAAACGAACATGTGCTCAATAAGTTTATCCATAAAATAACGGTCATGAGTTACGATCAGCATACAACCTCCAAAACTTTGCAAAAAATCTTCCAGAACAGACAAGGTCAGAATATCCAGGTCATTTGTCGGTTCATCCAGGATTAGAAAATTGGGATTTTTGATCAATACCGTCAGTAAATACAATCTGCGTTTTTCGCCCCCACTCAATTTAGAAACAAAACTGTACTGCATATCTCCGCTGAACTGGAAGCGAAGCAATAGTTGAGAGGCAGAAAGCTTGGAACCATCCGCCAGAGGAATAAATTCTGCAATATCCTTGACCACTTCAATCACACGTTTATCCTCATTCAATTTCAATCCCTTTTGTGAATAATAGCCAAATACAATGGTCTCCCCCGTTTGTATTTTTCCCGAATCAGGCGATTCAAGACCTTGTATAATATTCAGGAAGGTGCTCTTTCCTACACCATTCTGGCCCATAATCCCGATCTTTTCGCCACGTTTAAAAACATACGAAAATTTATCCAGGATCTTTTTCGGTGGAAATGATTTAGTAAGGCCAATAAGTTCAAGGATCTTTCCCCCCATACGTGTCATCTTCACACTCAAATCCAATTGTTCCTGGTTTTTCTTTCCAAGGGCCTTTTCCTTCACATCCTCAAAAGCATCCACCCGATATTTCGCTTTCGTTCCCCGGGCTCTGGGCATTTTACGAACCCACTCCAGTTCCCGTTTATATAAATTACGGGCCTTGTCCACTTCACTGTTTTCCACAGCTTCCCGCTCTGCTTTTCGTTCAACGAAATAAGAAAAATTTCCGGCATAGGGGTAAAGGTTGCCATCTTCTATCTCGATAATTTCCGTACAAACCCTATCCAGGAAATAACGATCGTGCGTTACGATTAACAAAGTAATATCCTTGTTCGTTAGAAAATTTTCGAGCCACTCGATCATTTCCAGGTCCAGGTGATTGGTTGGTTCATCCATAATCACCAGGTCAGGCTCTGATATTAATATCCTGGAAAGAGCCACGCGCTTACGTTGTCCCCCCGACAAAGTGGAAACAAGTTGCGTTAACTCAGGTATTTTCAAACGGGAAAGAATCTGTTTTATCCGGAGTTCATAATCCCAGGCATTCAGAACATCCATTTGCGCCATTGCATTTTGCAGAGCTTCACCATCAGCTGCCGAATTTGTATGCTCTACTGCATAAATAGCCTTTTCATAATTCTTGATCGCATTCGTTATGGGATTTTCAGATTCCAGTACTGCCTCCATCACCGTCAAACTATCATTCAGCCTGGGTTCCTGTTCCAGGTAAGCTTTTGTAATGTCCTTGCGAAGGGTGACACTCCCCTTATCTGCTATTTCAATCCCCCCGATAATTTTGAGTAAAGTGGTCTTACCAGCCCCATTCTTGGCTACCAGGGCCATTTTTTGTCCCCGACTGATCCCAAAACTTATACTGTCAAATAAAACCTTACTTCCGTATGCCTTTGACAGATTCTCCACCGATAAATAGTTCATCCCGCTAAGGTAGCTGTAAATCCGTAAACAGGCCAGATATTAATCGTTAAGCCTCCACCTCAGAAGAAGCGTCAAGTGGTTTGTAGAGATAAAGGATAGTCGGTTCAGAAGGACTAAATGGCGGATCCGGTAACTCTTCCAGCTCATTATCCGGTTCATCTTCCCATTCATATTTTTCGCGCTGAGGACCTTCTTTCCGGAGAAAGAAAGCAATTACAAAACCAGCCACCGCGCCCAATAAGTGAGATTCCCAGGATATTTTTTGTTGAAACGGAAAAATCCCCCAGATCAGGCTACCGTATAAAAATATCATCAGTAAAGAAATTGCCATTAAACTTCTTCGCCTGCGGAAAATGCCACTGTAAAATAAAAAACAGACAAAACTGTAAATCAGTCCACTTGCGCCAACATGATAGGCTTCTCGGCCTGCCAGCCAAACCCAGATCCCCGTAGAAAAATAAACCCAGAAAAATACCGTAAAAGCCACTTCCCTGTAAAAATAAAACATAATCAATCCAAGGAACAATAGGGGAACCGTATTGGACATCAAATGCAGGTAATTGGCATGAATAAGAGGGCCGAATAAAATACCTGCAAGACCCGATAGCCTGCGCGGGAATATACCCCAGCGGATCAGGTTAAGATCGAATACATCGTCTACAAACCGGATCGACCACAGCACAAGCAAAAACAGCAATGGAAAAGCCACTATTCTGAAAAACCGGCGTGTATGCGGATGGAGCCCCATAATCAGTTATACGTATAGCAGATCAAAATAGTTCTGCTATATCCTTTTTCTTTATTAGCTTTTATATTCACCGAACACCTTTCTCAGCACATCCGCTATTTCTCCAAGCGTAGCATATTGTTCACAGGATTCAAGTATAACCGGCATCAGGTTCGTTTCCCCAAGAGCCTCCGATTCCAGTCGCGCTAAAAGAGCCTTTACTTTTTCATTATTCCGTTCCGCTTTTACCTTATTTATTTTCTCTATTTGCTGTTGCCGGATGGAATCGTCAATTCTCAGAATATCATCAAACGGCTTTTCCTCCACTTCAAACTTATTTACTCCCACAATTATTTTTTCATTTTTTTGAATTTCATTTTGGTATTTATACGCAGAAGCAGCGATCTCCTGTTGTAAATAACCTTGTTCAATGGCACTTACCGAACCGCCCATAGCATCAATTTTATGAATATACTCCCAGGCCTGCTCCTCCACCTCATTTGTGAGCGTTTCCACAAAATAAGAACCTGCTAATGGGTCGACTGTATCAGCAGCCCCACTTTCAAAACCAATTATTTGCTGCGTACGTAATGCAATCCGGGCAGCATTCTCCGTCGGCAAGGCAATTGCTTCATCAAATCCGTTGGTATGCAATGATTGTGTCCCTCCCAATACAGCAGACAAGGCCTGAATGGTAACCCGCACAATGTTATTCTGAGGCTGCTGGGCAGTTAATGTGGCCCCCCCTGTTTGCGTATGAAAGCGAAGCATCTGGGCCCGGGGATCGGTCGCTCCCAACCCTTTACTTATTTTAGCCCACATCCTGCGGGCAGCACGAAATTTGGCAACCTCCTCAAATAAGTTATTATGCGCATTAAAAAAAAACGAAAGCCTTTTTGCAAATACATTAATGTCCAGGCCCTTATCTATAGCCGCTTTCAAATAAGCCTTACCATTGGAAAGCGTGAACGCCAGTTCCTGCACGGCCGTTGAACCTGCTTCCCGGATATGGTAACCCGAAATAGAAATCGTATTCCATTTGGGAACCTCCTTGCTGCAATATTCAAAAATATCCGTAATGATACGCATGGAAGCTTTTGGCGGATAAATATAGGTTCCGCGCGCAGCATATTCTTTCAGTAAATCATTCTGAATCGTACCGGATATTTTCTTTAAATCGGCTCCCTGCTTTTTAGCCAGGGCAATATACATAGCCAGTAAAATAGAAGCCGTTGAATTGATGGTCATGGAGGTGGTAATCTCCTCCAGTTTAATACCGTCAAATAAGAGTTCCATATCCCTTAATGAATCGATCGCCACACCTGCCTTACCAACCTCTCCTTCGGACATGGCATGATCCGAATCATAACCAATCTGTGTAGGAAGATCGAACGCAACCGACAAACCCGTAGTTCCGTTTTTCAGCAAATAATGATACCGTTTATTGGACTCTTCAGCCGTCGAAAAACCGGCATACTGGCGCATCGTCCAGAGTTTGCTTCGGTACATCGTTGGCTGAATCCCTCTTGTAAAAGGATAGTCCCCAGGCTGTTCCTCCGGAAAATCCTGTTTTGGGTAAATACGTTTAATTTCAATGCCCGAATCTGTCTCAAATCGTTTTTTCCTTTCCTCTTCCATGAATTTAAAAATAGGTAATTATTTGGTAAATTGAGGCGAAAGTGCTAACATTGCATCCCTTTTTACAGAATTTCATTTAAAAATTAAAGATATGGATTCGATCAGATTTGTCGAAAAAGAAATGTTTGCAGAAGGCAAACTTCCCGAATTTAAAGCCGGAGATACCGTTACCGTTCACTATAAAATCAAAGAAGGCGAAAAAGAACGTATTCAGCAATACACAGGCGTTGTTATCCAACGCAAGGGACAGGGATCGGGACAGTCTTTTACCGTTCGGAAAATATCCAATGGAATTGGAGTGGAACGCGTATTCCCTTTGCAATCGATCTTCATAGATAAAATTGAAGTGAACAAAAAAGGAGTTGTTCGCAGAGCCAAATTATTTTACCTCCGTGCACTCACTGGTAAAAGTGCCCGTATTGCTGAGAAGAAAGTACTAGATAAGGTTGAAAAAGCCGAAAGTCCGGTTTCTAAATAAAATTCCTTACAGATTTCCTGAAAGGAGTGCTTCCATTTCCACTTGTACCTTTTCAGCTTCTTCCTTTGCTTTTTGTGCAAAGGAGGTGTCGTTCCCCGCATAAATAAGACTACGGGAAACATTGACGAGTAGTCCACATTGCTTATTCATTCCGTATTTGGCAACATCTGCAAGGCTTCCACCCTGTACACCAACACCCGGGATCAGCAAAAAATGATCCGGAACCAGCTTCCTTACCTCCGCAATCATTTCAGGTCGGGTAGCTCCGACAACATACATCACATTTTCCGCAGTCCCCCATTTTCGAGAAACATGAAGGACCTGCTGAAACAATTTTCTCTTTTCTTCGCCAGGAGGAGGGGTTAATTCCTGGAGTTGGAAATCCTCCGCCCCCTTATTCGAAGTCAAGGCCAGGAGAATCACCCATTTGTTTTTATACCCGGTAAACGCCTTAACGGAATCCTCTCCCATATAAGGGGCTACAGTAACGGAATCAAAACTCATCCGTTCAAAAAAAGCACGTGCATAAAGGTCAGAGGTATTGCCAATATCACCGCGTTTTGCATCCGCAATTGTAAAAATATCTGGACAATTTTTATGAATATACTCCATGGTTTCTTCCAGAGCCTTCCACCCTTCCGAACCGAGACATTCATAAAAAGCGACATTGGGTTTGTAGGCTACGCACAGGTGCTGAGTAGCATCAATAATCCGTTTATTAAATTCAACAATTCCTTTAGAAGACCGCTCTATTCCTTTCGGGAGCTTCTCAATATCTGTATCCAGGCCGATACAAAGAAAAGACTTCTTCCGTTTTATACGTTCAAAAAGCTGCTGGCGACTCATACCCCCACTCCTCCTTCTTTTAGACGCTCCGCATTCTCTGCTACATGGAGTGCATCAATAAACTCCTGAATATCTCCGTTTACAAAGCCGGTGAGGTTATAGCTCGTCAGATTGATACGATGATCCGTCACCCGATTTTGAGGATAATTATAGGTTCTGATTTTTTCCGACCGGTCACCTGTTGAAACCATAGTTTTCCGGCGTTTTGTCACCGAGTCGTGTTGTTTCTGCAATTCGATTTCATACAGTTTACTTCGCAGCATTTGCATCGCCCGCTCCCGGTTTCCATGCTGAGAACGCTCCACCTGACAGGTGATAACAATACCACTGGGTTTGTGTGTAAGCTGAACTTTGGTTTCCACCTTATTTACATTTTGTCCACCTGCACCACCTGAACGGGAGGTAGTAACCTCCAGGTCAGCCGGGCTTATTTGTATGTCCACCTCATCCGCTTCGGGGAGAACAACAACCGTCGCAGCAGATGTATGCACACGGCCTTGTTGTTCCGTTTCCGGAACCCGCTGCACACGGTGTACACCCGATTCAAACTTTAATGTCCCGAAGGCATTATCTCCGATCACATTAAAAGCAACTTCCTTAACCCCACCTACTGTACCATCTGAAATATCCACCAACTCAATTTTGAACCCTTTATTTTCACAAAACCTTACATACATACGGTACAGCTCACCTGCAAAAAGACTCGCCTCATCGCCACCAGTCCCTGCTCGCACCTCCACAATTGCATTGCGGATGTCCTCCGGATCCTTTGGAACCAGCATCTCACGAATGGCCGTTTCCATCTGATTTTTTTTACCTTCCAGCTCTAGTAAATCTGCTTTTGCCATTTGCTTTAATTCATCATCCTTTTCTTCATTCAACACCTTTTTATTAAAAACAATGTTCGAAATAACACCCCGGTACAAATAATAGGTCTCAACAATTTCCTTTAACTGTTTATACTCCCTGTTAAGCTTGGTAAAAAGCCTCATATCCGCGATTACCTTAGGATCCGCTAACTGAAGTTCTACATCCTTCCAACGCTTTTCTATGTCTGCTAATTTTTCTAACACAATTTTAATTTATAAAAAATAATTATTAAAAAAAGACAGGGTCGCTAATAGGTAAACTCGCCAAACTCCGATCTGATCGTAAGCTTTTTGGAAACCGCTTCTTCCACCCGCCCCACAATCCGCGCATCCACCTGAAATGATTTGGAAACGGCAATGATCTCAGAAGCCAGAGAAGCAGGAACATATAATTCCATTCGATGCCCCATGTTAAACACCTGATACATTTCTTTCCATCCCGTTTTACTTTGCTTTTGAATCAGACGAAAGAGAGCCGGAAGAGGAAATAAATTATCTTTAATAATGTGCAACTGATCTACAAAATGGAGCACCTTGGTTTGAGCACCACCACTGCAATGAATTATTCCATGTATCTGGGAGCGATAATTATCCAGAATTTTTTTAACAATAGGGGCATACGTCCGCGTTGGAGAAAGAACCAATTTTCCAGCTTTCACAGAAAAGAATTCCGTATCCGGTAACTGATCATTAACCGCTATTTCATCACTTAATTTCACACCTCCCGAATAAACCAATTCGGCAGGGATCCCCGCATCAAAACTCTCCGGGTAATTATCTCCTACACTTTTTTCAAACACATCATGCCGGGCCGAAGTGAGCCCATTGCTGCCCATTCCTCCGTTGTATTCCTTTTCATAGATAGCCTGGCCGGAAGAAGCCAGACCGACAATTACATCTCCCGCCTGGATACGGCCATTATCAATTACCTCGCTGCGCTTCATCCGGCAGACCACTGTAGAATCAACAATAATGGTGCGTACCAGATCCCCCACATCTGCTGTTTCCCCTCCCGTCGAGTAAATCCCGATTCCGTATTTTCTTAATTCCGCCAAAACATCTTCTGTTCCGTTAATTATGGCAGATATTACCTCAGCAGGAATCAGATTTTTATTTCTTCCAATCGTAGAAGAAAGCAAAATATTTTCCGTTGCACCAACACACAAAAGATCATCCGTATTCATCACAATCGCATCCTGCGCCACACCGTGCCATACACTAATGTCACCGGTTTCTTTCCAGTAAACATAGGCCAGGGAAGATTTAGTTCCAGCACCATCTGCATGCATAACGATACAATAATCCTTATCCCCGGTTAAGAAATCCGGAACAACTTTACAAAAGGCCTTTGGAAAAAGACCCTTATCAATTGCGGAGATTGCTTTATGCACCTCTTCCTTGGACGCGGAAACACCTCGTAAGTCGTATCGGGATTGATCAGGCATGCATTAAATACTAGAAAACAAATCTACTACAATATTCCATGCTTTATTGCGCAAATTTAATTTTTTCCAGCTGGTCCTTTAGAATTTGTAGTGCGAGATCAACGGTGGAAAGGTGTGTACGGAACGAAAGGATAGCTACATGCAAAATAAACTTACCATTCAGGCGGGAAGAAGATATAAATACCCGTCCATCCTTATGAATCTCCGCTAGTAGCAGCTCATTAAAATGATCCGCATATTTCTCCCCTTTTTCCGGAATGTACCGGAAAATAATCACCGAAAGTTCCGGTTCAGGCCCAACCTCAAAGCCAAGTTTTTGAATTTCCGTATAAAAATACTTTGCCAGCAAAAGCTTTTCTTCCAGGCATTCACGAAATGGTTTTACACCGTGCAATTTAAGCGGAAGCCACATTCGTAATCCCCTGAAATGCTTGGTAAGTTCCGGAGAAAGATCCGCCGGAGATAATTCTTCGGGAGACAATGCATCCTGCATATAATTGGCTACGTAACGATGTGAGTTATAAAGTTTAACCTTATCTTTTATAAGAACGGCACCTATTCCATACGGAAGGAACAATCCTTTATGGGGATCCATAACCACCGAATCCGATAACTCCATACCCGCGAGTTTTCGCTTACCCTCTTTTGTCAGAGCGAAGAAAGCACCGTAAGCACCATCAATATGATACCACAATTTATACTTGGAAGCAATTCTGCCAATTTCTTTTAAAGGATCGATTGCTCCCACATCCGTTGTTCCGGCAGAAGCAATAATCATAAATGGTTTCAAACCGGCCTGTAAATCCCACTTGATCTGGTCTTCCAGATTATTAACCTGCATTTTATACTGCCCGTCCATCGGGATATTTCTCCTTACAGCTTCCTTCAACCCCGCAATCCGGATCGCTTTATCAATACAATGATGGCTATGCTCTGTAGCATAGATAACCATTTTATCCATCTCACTTGCTTTTATATCAAAAGCATCCCGTGCGGTTACAATAGCTATGAGATTGGCGATGCTTCCACCGGAAGCCAGGTTACCAGCATATCCTTTTGAATAACCCACCAAATCGGCCATCCAGTCCACCAATATATTTTCTATTCGGACAGCTCCTGGACTTGCATAAAAAATACCTGCATACCGGTTACTGATATCCGCCATATAATCTCCCAGCGAGGAACTGTATATTCCTCCACCCGGAATATAGCCCAAATGCCCTCCCGAAGCCGGGTTTATGCCCGGTGTATCAACGTCCAGATGGATCAGATCAATAATTTCCTCCAGAGAACCTGCTTCATCCTGGATAGGACTTCCCGATAATCGCTCCTTTTCCGCATTTGGAACAAAAGCCGGCAAAGTATCAATCGCATCTAAAAAACCTTCCGTGTACTGAACAACCTGTCTGCGCAGTTCTTCCCTTTCTCCAGCTCCCGGTTCCAAACGGCTCCTGGTCTTTTCAATCTCGGTTAACAATTTTTTCATTCACCAAAAGTAGACAATTCTCTCCTTTGCATATTGAAACTTTTAACGTATTTTGCCGATGCATTGTTGAACAAAAAAGCCCCGTCAGCAATCTTAAACCGCGCGAAAAAATGCAAAACAAAATTCACATTTTCGATACCACGCTAAGAGACGGAGAACAAGTGCCGGGCTGCCAACTCAATACTGCGGAAAAAATCGAAGTTGCTAAATCCCTCGAAGAATTAGGAGTTGATATTATTGAAGCCGGCTTTCCGATTTCCAGCCCCGGAGATTTTAATTCCGTCATCGAAATTTCAAAAGCAGTCGTCCATCCAGTGATCTGCGCTCTCACCAGGGCAAAAAAAGAAGATATTGATTGTGCTGTCGAAGCATTAAAATTCGCAAAAAGAAAAAGAATCCATACGGGAATCGGCAGTTCCGATATTCACATCCAGCATAAATTTCGTTCCAGCCGGGAAGAAGTATTAAAACAGGCCATAGAAGCCGTCAGGTATGCTAAAAAATCCGTAGAAGACATTGAGTTTTATGCGGAAGACGCGGGCAGAGCACACCTTCCATTTCTTGCTCAGATGATCGAAGGCGTAATTTCCGCCGGAGCCACGGTTGTCAATATCCCCGATACAACGGGCTATTGCCTGCCAACCGATTATGGAACAAAGATCAAGTACCTGATCGACCATGTGAAAAACATCGACAAAGCGATCATATCCGTTCACTGTCACAACGATTTGGGACTCGCCACCGCCAATTCCATACTGGGAGTAGTCAACGGTGCACGCCAGATAGAATGTACCATCAATGGAATCGGAGAAAGAGCAGGAAATACCTCCCTGGAAGAAGTAGTGATGGTTCTGCACAGTCACAAAGATTTAAATTTAATTACGGGAATAAACACCAAAAGAATTTACTCAACAAGCAAATTAGTATCCAGGTTAATGCGAATGTCTGTCCAACCCAATAAGGCAATCGTCGGGAAAAATGCGTTCGCACATTCCTCGGGGATCCACCAGGATGGTTTTTTAAAGCACAGGGACACTTACGAAGTCATTAATCCTGTGGATGTAGGAGTAGACAAATCCCTGATCGTTCTGACCGCAAGAAGTGGCAGAGCCGCATTGCGCCATCGTTTAGAAGCCCTTGGCTACACGATAACAAAAGACGGGATAACCGAACTTTATAAACATTTCATCCTCCTGGCAGATACGGAAAAACAAATTGAAGACCATCATTTACAGGTTCTTTTCGAAGATTTTCAACAACAGGATGGAGTCAAAAACAGTAAACCCAGCCTATGAAAACCTTATTCGAAAAAATATGGGATGCTCATGTTGTAACGAAAGTGAAAGACGGGCCGGAAGTAGTATATATCGATAAGCATCTGATCCATGAAGTAACGAGTCCTCAGGCATTTTCAGGATTGGAAAAAAAAGGCATTCCGGTTTTCCGTCCTCAGAATACACTTGCAACAGCCGACCATAATGTACCAACACTCAACCAACATTTACCCATCAAAGATCCCTTGTCAAAATTTCAGGTCGATACCCTAACAGAAAACTGCACTAAATACGGAATAAAATTATTCGGACTGGGGCATCCCTTCCAGGGAATCGTACATGTGATCGGGCCGGAATTAGGAGTAACCTTACCTGGAATGACAATCGTTTGCGGGGACAGTCATACCTCCACACACGGAGCTTTTGGAGCCATCGCATTTGGCATTGGCACAAGTGAAGTAGAACAGGTTTTCGCCACCCAATGCATCTTGCAGAACAAACCCAAAACCATGAAGATCGAAATCAATGGGAAACTGGCAAAGGGAGTTCTATCCAAAGACATCATACTTTACATCATTTCCAGGATTTCATCGAGCGGCGGGAGCGGTTACTTTGTAGAATTCACAGGATCAGCCATCAGAAACCTGTCTATGGAAGCCCGCATGACGATCTGCAATATGAGCATTGAAATGGGTGCACGCGGAGGATTGATCGCTCCGGATGAAACGACATTCAATTATATTCAAGGAAGAGAATTTGCTCCAAAAGACGAACAATTTGTTCGGGCAGTAAACTATTGGAAAAGTCTGGGCTCAGATCCAGGAGCAAAATTTGACAAAACGCATATTTTCGATGCTGGAGATATAGAACCCATGATCACCTATGGAACCAATCCCGGAATGGGCATCAAGATCTCAGGAAACATACCCACGGAAGCCCTGATCGAAGATCCATCCGAAAAAATTTCCTTTACGAAATCCATTACCTACATGGGACTTCAGGCAGGCGAATGTTTACTTGGTAAAAAAGTAAATTACATTTTTATAGGTAGCTGCACAAATTCAAGAATAGAAGACCTGAGACTCGTAGCCCAATTCGTAAAAGGAAAAAAGAAAGCCTCACATATAAAGGCGCTCATTGTTCCTGGCTCTAAACAAGTACAAAAACAAGCGATTGCCGAAGGCCTGGATAAAATATTAAGCGAAGCTGGTTTTGAATTACGTCAGCCGGGTTGTTCGGCCTGCCTGGGAATGAATGAAGATAAAGTACCTGCAGGAGAATATTGTATTTCTACCTCCAACAGAAATTTTGAAGGCCGGCAAGGACCGGGAGCACGGACATTTTTAGCAAGTCCACTTACGGCAGCTGCTTCGGCAATAACAGGATATATAACAGACATAAGGACCTTTACAGACTGAAATCATGCAAAAGTTCACAACCATAGAATCTACCGTAGTCCCCTTACCCGTTGAAAATATAGATACAGACCAGATTATTCCGGCACGGTTTTTAAAAGCGACCACCCGGGAAGGTTTTGGAAATAACCTCTTCCGGGACTGGAGGTATGATGAAAAGGGATACCCAAAGAAAGACTTCATCCTGAACAATTCGGAATATACCGGAAGCATTCTGGTGAGTGGAAAAAATTTTGGCTGTGGATCAAGCAGAGAGCATGCTGCATGGGCGATACAGGATTACGGATTCAAGGTAGTCGTTTCCAGTTTTTTTGCAGACATATTTAAAAACAATGCTTTAAACAATGGGGTACTTCCGGTAGAGATTTCTGAAAAATTTCTGAAAGAAATAAACGAACAGGTAGAAAAAAACAAACAGAGCAGGCTAATTGTAAATCTGGAGCAACAAACTCTTACAATAAAAGATACAGGAGTATTTCAAAAATTTGATATTAATCCCTACAAAAAAATCTGCTTTTTAAACGGATATGATGATATTGATTACTTATTAAGCATAAAAGATGAAATAACAACGTATGAAAAACAAAGCAACTACCTTTCCTTATTAAAATAAAGAACATGAACAGGAAAATCGCAGTCTTGCCCGGAGACGGTATAGGTCCCGAAGTTACCGCACAAGCTGTTAAGGTGCTCAAAGCTATTGCCGGAAAATTCAATCACCAGTTTGAATTTGAAGAAGCCTTGATAGGAGCTATCGCAATTGATAAAACAGGAAACCCTTTTCCGGAACAAACATTGAAAATCTGCAAGTCAAACGATGCCATTTTATTTGGAGCTATCGGAGATCCCAAATACGACCTTGATCCTTCGGCAAAAATAAGGCCGGAGCAGGGTTTACTGGCCATGCGAAAAGCATTGGGCTTATATGCGAACATCCGCCCGGTAAACAGCTATCCGGAATTACTAAAAAAATCTCCGCTCAAAGAAGAGATCATAAAAGACACCGACTTTATTGTTTTCAGGGAACTCACCGGAGGAATTTACTTTGGAGAAAAAGGTCAAAGTGAAGATAAGCAAACAGCCTATGATACTTGTACCTATTCAACCGAAGAAATTTTGCGTATCACCAAACTCGCATTTGAATCAGCTTCTGCCCGGAAGAAAAAGGTGACCCTGGTAGACAAAGCGAATGTATTGGAAACATCCAGACTCTGGAGAAAAACAGTAAAACACTATGCCGAAGAATTTCCGGATATTCAGCTTGACTTTATGTTTATTGACAATGCGGCCATGCAAATTATTTTGAACCCACGTCAGTTTGATGTAATCCTTACAGAAAACATGTTCGGAGATATCATAACCGACGAAGCCTCTGTCATAGCCGGTTCCCTAGGATTACTCCCCTCTGCATCCATTGGAGCAGAAAGAGCACTTTACGAACCGATCCACGGCTCTTATCCCGAAGCGGCAGGTAAAGGCATCGCCAATCCGATCGGAGCCATTCTTTCTGCAGCCATGCTTTTAGAGATGTCTTTTGGCTTAAAAGCGGAAAGCGAAGAGATCAGGAAAGCCATTAAAAAAACGATTGTGGCTGGTTGTGTCACCAAAGACATTGATTCCATGCATTTCTACTCAACCAATCAGGTAGGAACTAAAATTGTGGATATACTAATCAATGAGTGATGCGCATTTTGATGGAAGAAGTTTCCCCGATTAAACTTTCAGAGCTAACACAAAAGATTGAAGGAATTTTAAAGCAATCATTTGGATCAGGATTCTATTGGATGATCGCAGAAATTTCCAGTCATAAATTCTATCCCAACCAGGACCGTCATTATTTTGATTTTATTGAGAAAGCAGAAGGCATAAAAGACCCTATCGCAAAAGTTAAAGGAGTTTCCTGGTTTCCGGGTTCACAAACAATCAAGTTATTTGAAAGTTCCACAGGGCAGATTTTCACAAATGGGCTCCAGGTATTAGTAAGAGTGAAAGTCGAATTCTCTTCTTCTTTTGGTTTGCAGTTGGTGCTTACAGACATTGATCAATCTTTTACCCTGGGAAATATTGAAAAGCAAAGACGAGAAACCCTGAAAAGACTGGGAACAGAGAATCCAGGCTTTATTCAGAAAATGGGAGAAGATTATTTGACGGCCAATAAAAAACTAAACCTTAATTCCGTCCTCCAACAAATTGCACTGATCGGCTCCCCTAACTCAGAAGGATACGCAGACTTCATTCATACCCTCCAATCAAATCAGTATGGATATGCATTTAGCATAGATAGTTATCAATCTTCCGTTCAAGGCTCAGAAGCAGGGAAAGAATTGATTAACAAACTCATTTCAATCCACACCTCCGGAACAAAATACGATTGTGTGGTCATCATTCGGGGGGGAGGTGCCAAATCTGACTTTCTCGTATTTGACACCTACGACCTATCCAGGGCAGCCGCAAAATTTCCAATACCCATAATTACCGGCATCGGACATCACAAAGATGTGAGCGTAGTGGATCGGATGGTCCATACCAGTACAAAAACTCCGACAAAAGCCGCCGAGTTCATTATCTCTCATTGCAGAGAATTTGAAGAGTCCATCCTGACAAGTCAAAAATCCATTATTATCAGAACACAGCAACTCCTGAACAATGCCCGGCAGGAAATTAATGCTACGCATATACTTGTCATTAACAAATCAAGAATTCTCCTCAACCGGTTCAAAGACAAACTCGTCGGTTTCAATCAGGTAATCATAAATAAAACCAAAACAATTCTCTATAACCGTCAGACAAATCTGGTTTCCCTGTTAAATCAGATTTTATCAAAACCCAGAATGATCATTGGCAACAGGAATTCGGAATTAGCTAATCTTATCGGTAACTTTAAAATCTTTTCATCAAAATACCTGACGAATAAAAAAGCCTATTTAACTCATTACAAATCAATGATTAATATCCTGAGTCCAAAGAACATATTGAAGAGAGGGTTCGCAATGGTTTCTCATCAGGGCAAAATAATAAACAATGCTGAAGCGGTAAATGTGGGAAACAATCTTATAATCACACTAAGCGACGGAGACCTCCACACAAAAGTAATTTCAAAAACAAAAACCGATGGAAGACAATCAGAGCTATGAATCTGCCTATGCGGAATTAAAAAAAATAGCATCGGAAATTGAAAACGAATCCGTTTCGGTGGATGTCCTTGCCGAAAAAGTAAAAAGAGCATCCCAACTGATCACCTTTTGTCAGACGAAATTACGTTCCACGGAAATGGAAGTAAACAATATCATTAAACAGATGGAAACAAAAACGCCACCTACTCAATGAAGTTGCGATTACTTTGTCTGATTTTTACCCTTTCCGGTGCCTTCCGGTTCGTAACGGCACAAAATGACCTCAATAGCTTTCTTCAACCCTCACCGATAAACAACAACGCACGCTTTTCGGGCGTGCTGGTAGGTACAAGCATCATCTATGCTGTATCCATGTCACTTTTATATAAAACCTGGTACAAAAAATTTTCAAAAACCAGGTTTCACTTTTTCAATGACAATGCAGAATGGTTTCAGATGGATAAATTAGGACATAGTGCCACAGCCTATAACGTCGCTTATGGGTGTTACAACCTCTTTCGCTGGTCAGGAAAAAACAATGTACAGGCAACCTGTGGAGGAGCAACAGTAGCCATGATTTTTTTAACCAGCATAGAAGTATTTGATGGCTTTTCAGAAGCGTGGGGATTCTCCTGGGGAGACATGGCCGCAAATATAGCCGGAGCCGGGCTATTTGCCGGCCAGCAAATAGCTTTTGGCGAACAAAAAATAACCCTGAAAATAGGCTGGCGAAAAAGCATTTATGCTTATTATCGGCCCGATCTCCTCGGAGAAAGCACAGCACAACGACTGCTAAAAGATTACAACAGTCAGCAAATCTGGTTATCCTGCAACATTGCCTCTGTTTTACCGGTTGGAAAAGACTTTCCAAAATGGTTAAACATTGCCGCAGGCCAGGGCGTAACAGGTTTGCTGGGAGGACGCGAAAACCCCGTTCTGAAAGATCAGAACGGAAACGACTTACAGTTTGACCGCTACCGGCAATGGTACATTGGAACAGACATTGATTTCACCAGGATTCCGACCAATAGCGTTTTACTTAAACCAGGCCTGGAACTGCTGAACATTGTTAAAATACCCTCTCCCTCCTTTGAATTCAGCCGGAATCATAAAATGCGGTTCAATCCTTTGTTGATCCGGAATTAAGCCCCACCAACTTAGCATAATACTTGCAATAATCCCTGAGCCCACATTTCGCACATTGAGGAGTGCGGGCCAGACAAACATAACGGCCATGCAGAATAAGCCAATGGTGGGCAATCGGAATAAGAATCTCCGGAATATACTTAACCAGTTGTCTTTCTGTTTCCAAAGGAGTTTTCGCATTCCTGGTCAGACCCAGGCGGGCAGAAACCCGGAACACATGTGTATCCACAGCCAGAGCCGGCTTATCATACACAACAGAAGCGATCACATTGGCCGTTTTCCTTCCAACACCGGGCATCTTCTGAAGTTCATCAATATCCGAAGGTACCACACCTTTAAATTCATTCACCAGCATTTTAGCCATACCCACCAGGTGCCGGGCCTTGTTATTCGGATAACTGATACTTTTAATATATTGAAAAACCTCCTCCCAGGAAGCCTCCGCCATCACCTCCGGTTGGGGAAAAGCTCTGAACAAAGCAGGTGTAACCATATTCACCCGTTTATCCGTACACTGTGCTGATAAAATAACCGCTACCAGTAATTCATAAGGATTTTTGTACTGTAACTCCGTCTCCGCGACAGGCTGATTCTTCTGGAAATAAGCTAAAACCTTATCAAATCGTTCCCGGGTAGTCAAAAATCAATAGTTGATTAAATCCAGTAAAGCTTTTTCGAATCGTGCAATCGGCAAAAAATTTCCTTCCAGTTCTGCATTCATAGGGACCGCCGTATCCAGACTTCCGCTTCTCACAACAGGAGCATCCAGGTATTCAAAACAATTTTCCGAAATAATTGCGGACAACTCCCCTCCTATTCCACCCCTTAAAGTATCCTCATGCAAAACCAAAGCTCGGCCGGTTTTTTTGACTGAACGGATAAGCGCTTCTTTATCAAGTGGAACAAGGCAACGCAGATCAATCAGATCCGCAGATATTTCCGGATGCCTGTCCAGAACATCCAGCGCCCAGTGTACTCCCAATCCATAAGAAACGATCGAAACAGAGGTCCCTTCCCGAAGCAGATTTGCCTTCCCCATTTCAATGGTATAATAATCATCCGGTACTTCCTGGGTAATACTTCTATACAAGGCCTTGTGTTCAAAAAAGAGCACCGGATTAGTATCTTCAAAAGCCGCCAGGAGTAAGCCCTTTGCATCCCTCGGAAAAGCCGGATACAGCACCTTCAATCCCGGCGTATGAAAAAACCAGGCTTCATTACTTTGAGAATGAAAAGGTCCTGCTCCAACAGCTGCACCGGTGGGCATACGGATCACCACATCTGCAGATTGTCCCCAACGGTAATGAGATTTAGCAAGATTATTGACAATCTGCGTCATCCCCTCCGTCACAAAATCTGCAAACTGCATTTCAACCATAGCCTTGTATCCGCTGATCGCCAAACCAAAACCTGCACCAATAATAGCCGATTCACACAGGGGAGTATTGCGAACTCTTTCCTTTCCGAATTTCTCCACAAAGCCATCCGTAATCTTAAATACTCCTCCATAATCCGCAATATCCTGGCCCATCAACACCAGGTTCTCATACTTCTCCATCGCCATTCCCAGCCCATCCGAAATCGCATCTATCAAACGTTTACTCGTTGTTTTAGATGAAGTAACAGGGATTTCACTATTCCCAAAAGCCGCATACATTTCCCTTAATTCCACAGCCGTATCCGGCGTTGGCAAGTGCTCCCCGGACGCAATTTCCAGTCCCACTTCAATTTCCTGTTTAATCTCCTCCCGGTATTTATCAATCATTTCTTTGGACAGGATATTTTGTTCCAGCAAATAACGCTCAAAATTATGCAGAGGGTCTTTACGTCCCCATACTTCCAGTAATTCCTTGGGCACATATTTCGTACCTGAAGCTTCCTCATGACCACGCATCCGGAAAGTCATCAGTTCCAGTAACACCGGCCTCGGATTTTCACGGATAGATGCTGCAAGTTCTCTCACTTTATCATATACCTCCAATACATTGTTCCCATCCACCTGCACTCCTTCTATACCGTAACCAATGGCCTTATCAATAAATTGCTTACACCGGAATTGTTCATTCGAAGGAGTGGACAAACCATATCCATTATTTTCAATTGCAAAAATCACCGGCAGATCCCAAACCGCCGCAACATTTACACTCTCATGAAAATCCCCCTCACTGGCCCCTCCATCACCCGTAAACACAACCACCACCTTTTTATTTCGCTTCAGCTTATTCGCTAGAGCGATTCCATCCGCAATTCCCATTTGCGGTCCCAGGTGGGAGATCATTCCGACTATATTATATTCCTGCGTTCCAAAATGAAAAGACCGATCCCTTCCCTTGGTGAAACCACCCGGCTTTCCCTGGAATTGAGAAAAAAGCCTGTTCAAAGGAATCTCCCGGGAAGTGAATACTCCCAGGTTTCTATGCATAGGCAAAATAAATTCATCCCGCTCCAGCCCCATCCCAATTCCAACCGATCCCGCTTCCTGTCCGATCCCCGAAAACCATTTAGCGATCCTCCCCTGCCTTAACAAGAGCAGCATTTTCTCCTCGATCATCCTTGGTTTTAAAACACCTCTGTACAAACTCAAAAGAATATCATCCGTATACTCTTTTCTATCAAACACTATTGGCGTTGCAGATGTTATCATAAAAAAATCAAAATGCCCTGTAAAAATACTAACTTTGAACAAATGAACATGCAGCAGTTATTCGTATACGTAATTTTCGCAGCCGCGTTAGCCTACTTGTCCTATCGGGGTTACAAATCCCATCGCACAAAAAAATGTTCAAAAGGCTGCGCCGGAGGCTGTAGTACCTGAAAATAAAAAAGGGTCCTGAAAAACCAAGACCCTCTTAATTTCAGACAAAGTAGAATTACTTTTTCTTCTTGCCTTCTTTTTTACCATCACCAGCCATTGCAACAGAATCAGCCTTAGCTTTTTCCATAGCAGAACTGATAGAATCCTGCTTCATCTTTTCAGCAGTCGCAGCAGCAGCAGCGGAAGCAGCAGAAATAGAATCAGCCTTTGCAATAGAATCCTGTTTCTTTTTATCCATAGCAGCCTTATCTTCAGCGCTAGGACCACAGGCAACAATTGCAAGCAAGCCTGCAAAAGCTAAAATACTAAGGGATTTTTTCATTTTCTTGTTTGAGTTTTGGTTAAATTCAGATGCAAAGTTATCTTTATCCGCCAAAAAACACAGGCCGCCCTCAAATAATTTTCAATACTCGACTGTTCATAAAGTCATCTTAAACAATAAATCCCGGCTAATTAGCCGGGATTTATCTTGTTCTGATTGGAAGAAATATTACTTTTTCTTTCCGCCCTTTTTGCCAGCTTCTTCAGCTTTGGCAGTAGAATCAGCTTTCATTTGTTCCATCGCTTTAGCAATAGAATCCTGCTTGGCTTGTTCCATTTTTGCCATAGCGGCAGAAACTGAATCAGCTTTTGCTTTTTCTACCATTGCGATAGAATCTTGCTTTTTCTTTTCCATTGCGGCTTTTTCTTCAGCGCTTGGACCACATGCAACGAATGTTACCATTCCTGCGAATGCAACGAGTGTAAGTACCTTTTTCATTGGTTTAATTGTTTTTGGTTAACCGGGCGCAAAGATAGCTATTTTTAAATATTCACCAAATTTAATTCTCCAGGTTAGGATGAACTACTTTTTTGCAAGGAGGGGAAAAGGTACATTTGCTGGGTGAAAAAAATAGACAAATACATCCTGTTAAAATTTCTGGGAACCTTCTTTCTCTCCATTTCCCTTATTATTATCATCGTAATTGTTTTTGATATTTCTGAAAAGATCGAAAGTTTTGTCAGTAAGAAGGCCCCCTTACACGCTATTATTATTGATTATTACTTCAATTTCATTCCTTATATCGTCAACCTGTTTAGTCCCCTCTTCACATTCATTGCCGTCATTTTTTTTACTTCCAGAATGGCCGACCGGTCCGAAATTGTGGCCATTCTAAGCAGCGGGCTTAGCTTTTGGCGCATGCTTTATCCCTATATGCTGGCATCCTCCTTGATTTTCTCCTCCTCCTTACTTTTAAACAGCTATCTTATTCCGCATGCGAACAAGAAAAGGCAAAATTTTGAAGATCAATATGTTAATGGTAAATACCACCATGATAAATGGAACATTCATTTACAATCTGTTAATGAACCGGGGACATTTATGTACATCGAACGTTATGACAATGACCGGAATTTCGGCCCAAAATTTTCCATGGAAAAAATAAAAAACAATCAACTTTATTACAAACTTATTTCAGATGGTGTAAAATGGGACAGCGTAACAGGTAAATGGCAAATTCAAAACTATGTGATCCGGAAAACTTATGGCGAAAAAGAAGTTCTGATCCGGGGGCAATTGTTGGACACTTCCATTGCCATGAAACCACTCGATTTTGGCCGAAAAGCCAGTAGTATTGAAACCATGACAAGCCCCGAACTAAACAAATACATTCGCGACGAACAGGAGAAAGGCAGCCCAAATATTGAATTATTTGAAATTGAAAAGCACAAACGGATTGCAATGCCATTTGCCACATTTATTTTGACACTGATTGGAGTTTCTTTAAGCAGTCGGAAAGTCCGTGGAGGGATTGGAATGCATATCGGATTTGGACTTATTATAAGTTTTTCCTACATATTATTTATGCAGGTTTCGGCTACGTTTGCCGCCAGCGGACAACTTTCCCCCTTTATAGCTGTTTGGATCCCGAATATTCTTTATAGCTTTCTTGCCTATTACCTGCTAAAAATGGCTCCCAAATAGACACATTAATAGCTACCTTCGTCCGATGTTAAAATTCTTAAAAAAATACTGGAATGAGAACCCCTTGTGGTTAATCCTTGGCCTTGCAGTTTTTTTCCGGATGCTTGCAGTTGTTTTTTCCAAGGGGTATGGTATGCACGACGATCATTTTCTGGTGATTGAAATAGCTCAATCCTGGGTTGACCAATGCTATGGCAACTGGTTACCTTTTAAAGGCTCTACAATTATTTCGCCCAGCGGCCATAGCTTGTTTTATCCCGGACTGCATTTTATACTGTTTAAAGGATTGGAATACCTGGGTATTCTGGATCCCCAGGTAAAAATGTATGTAGTCCGCTTTCTACATGCTTTATTTTCACTGCTGGTAGTATATTATGGCTACAAAATAACGGAGTTTTATTCAGGTCTAAAAGTTGCCAGGACCGTTGGACTATTACTTGCACTTTTATGGTTTATGCCGATGCTGAGTGTCCGGAATCTGGTGGAAGTTGTATGCGTTCCATTCTTACTTCTACCCACGTGGTTAATCATTAAAAATGACCGGTATCAAAAAATACCCGTTTATCTGTTAGCCGGCTTAATAGCTGGAATCGCTTTTTCGATCCGATTTCAAAGCTCTTTGTTTTTAGCGGGTATCGGGTTGGTTTTGCTTTTCGAGCGAAAATGGCTTCCCGCACTTGTTTTTGGACTGGGCACCAGTATAACAATAGCCCTTATCCAGGGAGTTACTGATTACGTTATATGGAAACATCCTTTTGCAGAATTTATGGAGTATGTACATTTTAACGCAACGCACCCGAATGATTTTGTCACACATAGCTGGGAAACATATCCCCTTCTGATCAGTGCCATTATTTTACCTCCCATCGGCCTCTTTTTCTGGTTGGGCTATTTCAGAAACTGGAAAAAACAACTCATCCTATTTCTCCCCTCCTTTCTCTTTTTTGTTTTCCACTCTTCTTTTCCAAATAAACAGGAGCGCTTTATTTTTCCTTTTATTCCATTTTTTATAATACTGGGATGTATTGGCTGGACAGAGTTTGTGAACAACTCCTCTTTTTGGAATAAAAACACCCGGTTATTGCGGAATTGCTGGATCTTTTTCTGGACATTGAACGCCGTTCCTTTGTTAGTAATTTCTGTAGCCTATTCAAAACGAAACAGGGTAGAATCCATGACTTACCTCTCGCACAAAACAGTCAACCTGTTACTTGTAGATGATAGTAATAATGATGGCATCATCATGCCCCCTCTTTTCTATCTGCGTAAATTTCAAAGCAATGCCTGGGGAGTGATCGGTATTACGAAAACCCACAGGCCAAAAGATGCTTACGAAACGGTTAAAGACTTTCCGGAAAACAGATTTCCTAATTATGCTCTTTTTTGGGGAGCAGAAAATATTCAACCCCGTGTGGACAGTTTAAAAAAATATTTTCCCTCACTGCATTATGAGGCTACTATTGAGCCTGGTCTGGTAGACGTTATTGTACATTATCTGAATCCCGTGAATGATAATCAAACAACCTACATTTATAAAATCGATGGGGCACAAAAATAAAAACGATTCCTCCGGTTTCGTTTACTCCACCAATGCAGCTTTTTTTTCTCCCGGGCAGCAAAACCTGAAAATCCACCTGGACAGGAAAGGGGGTGGCAAAATGGTTACCCGGATTACGGACTTCAAAGGCACGAATGATTCTCTGGAACAACTGTGTAAACTATTAAAACAAAAATGTGCTGTGGGAGGCTCTGTCAAAGAAGGAGAGATTATTTTACAGGGGGATCACCGGGACAAGCTATTAGTGCTGCTTGCCGCAGCCGGATATCCGGCAAAAAAATCAGGGGGTTAAAGAAGTATACAGATTCTCATACATCGGCAACACTTTTTTTATTTCAAATTTTTGGGCCTGTTCATAGGCATTGCTTCGAAACTGGGCTAAACGATCTTCGTCTTCCAGCAAATAAACCGCATTTTTTGCCATGTCTTCAATGTCACCCACATTACTCATAAAGCCCGAATAACCTTGTTTGTTAACTTCCGGAATTCCTCCTGTATTGGTAGATATGACCGGGACTTTAGAGGCCATTGCCTCCAGGGCAGATAGTCCAAAACTTTCCGTTTCAGATGTCAGAAGAAAAAGATCTGCAACAGGCAGTACTTTTTCGGGGCTAACTACCTTTCCCAGGGAATGAATATCACCACACGTATCCAGTTCCCGGCACAAACGCTGTATATTACTTCGTTCAGGCCCATCTCCGATCAAAATTAATTTGGCCGGAATTTTTTTGCGAACCTTGTCAAAAACTCTCAAAACATCTTCCACTCGTTTCACTTTACGAAAATTGGAAACATGAATTAATATTTTTTCACCATAAGGGGCATATACTTTCTTTTGCTCCCCACTGTTTTCGAAGGTATATTCATCCAGATTGATGAAATTCGGGATTACCTGTACCTCCTTCTTAATATTAAAATACTTATAGGTATCCTGTTGAAGACTTTTGGAAACAGCCGTTACAGCATCGCTTTGATTAATAGCAAACGTGATCACCGGTTCAAAAGAGGCATCCTTGCCAAGCAACGTGATATCCGTTCCATGCAGGGTAGTGATAAAAGGTATATGAATACCTTGAGAAGCCAATATTTGTTTAGCCATATAGGCAGCCGAGGCGTGTGGAATTGCATAGTGAACATGCAAAAGATCAAGCTTTTCATATTTCACTACATTTACCAACATGCTGGATAAAACAAGTTCGTAAGGCTGGTACTCGAATAAAGGATAATCGGAAACACGCACTTCATGATAAAACAAATTTTCCGAGTGCGTATCTAAACGCACGGGAATACTGTAAGTGATGAAATGCACTTTATGGCCTTTTTTAGCTAATGCGATTCCAAGTTCGGTAGCAACTACTCCACTACCTCCAAAAGTAGGATAACAAACAATTCCGATTTTCATGGATCAAATATACCAAAGAACAAATTGAGAATTATTTTATAGCCTCATAAATTACTTCCTGGATTTTACTTCGAATACCCGTTTTAGCCAGCTTATTGACATCTGCATTCGGATAAACACGATTGGAAAGGAAAACATACACCAAATTTTTAGCAGGATCTGCCCATGTTAATGTTCCCGTAAAACCTGTATGCCCATAACTTAAAGGTGATACACAATCACATACCGGATTTTCTTTAGAGGACCCCGTTTCGGGTTTATCGAAACCAATACCTCTGCGGTTATCCAGACAATACTGGCAACGGGTAAACTCATTCACAACGGATGAATCCAGGTAATGCACACCTGCATATTCACCTTTCTGAAGATACATTTGCATCAGAACAGCCAGGTCATTCGCATCCGAAAATAAACCTGCATGGCCCCCTACTCCTCCCAGCATGGCTGCCCCCTGATCGTGTACATCCCCCTGTATCAATTGATGACGAAATCTGGTATCTCGCTCCGTCGGAACAATCCGGTCCAGGTCAAAATGTTCACGTGGTTTATACCCCATCGTAGAAAGCCCCAAGGGATGGTAAAAAGTTTCCGACACATATTTATCCAACGGCATACCTTTCTTTTTTTCGATGATTTTTTTCAGATAATAATACCCCAGATCACTGTACTTATATTTACCGGCTCCCTTGACCTCCGACAAGGTAATCATACTATAAATGGTATCTGCGTAATTTCTGGTAATGAACAAATCCTCTGCGACCCGGAGCGGAAATGAATCACTGGGCGACCGGCTGTATATCCCGGGTAAATAATGGCCTTTTTTCACCGTATACATCCAAAAAGGTATCCAGTCACGCAAGCCGGCCTGATGCGTCATCATTTCCCGGATCACAATATCTTGTTTATTACTGCCCTTCAGTTCCGGCAAATAAGTAGCAAGGCTGTCATCCAGGTTCAGCTTCTTTTCTTCTACCAATTTCATAACCGCCGGAGTGGTGGCTGTAATTTTGGTGATGGAAGCAAGATCATAGAGATCGTCATTGCGGACCGGCTGTTTTTTGTCATACGTATGATAACCAAATGCCTTTTGATAAATAACTTTCCCATCCTTGGCAACAAATACCTGGCAGCCCGGGTAAATCCTGTCTCTTATTCCTCTCAGAGCGATACTGTCAATTTTTTCGAAACCCGCCTGTGTTATTCCAAGTTCCTCAGGAATAGTGTATTTAAAACGTCCCAGGCTTTTGGTTTCCATTCCCATTCCTGCTCTGAACACCGGAGAAGTAGTAACTGGTAGTTTTCCATTTGCACCAATAGCTCCAAAAATCAGTTGCGCGGAGATGCTTTGACTGAGTTCATTATCTTCATACGACATAAGCACAACATCCGCATTCTTCAGGCTATCTAACTTACCAAGAATATAGGGATTAGCCGATACATTGATGATCGTTTTGCTTTGATGCATAACCGCCTGTAAAATCCGCAAGGAGGAATCTCCGAATCCAAAGTTTTTTGCGGGTGAATTATTCGTATTGTTCACTTGAATGATCACCAGATTATAAGACTTCAACCATTTTATAACGGAATCACATTCGGCAGGAGAGGAAGTTTTATCCAAACCAAAATTATCTACAGGAGAATAGTTATTCAACATTTTCTGAAAGCCATTAATCGTTTTATATCCCAGGGACAAGGATGCAATCCGGAGTGTATCAAGTTTTTGTAAAGGAACCAGGTTGTGTTTGTTTTGCAAAAGTGTGAGCGAAGCTTCGATGAGCCGGCGGTTAATCAGTTCTGCACCCGGTGTGTTCAGATCCTTGTACAGATTTTTCAACTCAATGGGCCTGTAATAATTCAGACCGCACCACTGTTTCGCCAATAGTATTTTCCGGCAGCGCTTGTCAATTTCTTCCTGGGTGATTTCGCCATTGGCGATGGCCTTTTTGATTTCCAGAATAGCCGTAGGCACATTCTCCGAAAACAACAGAACATCATTCCCAGCTAAAAGTGCCTTCACATCAACCACTCCGGGTGCGTAATATTTACTCACACCTTTCATGTTGAGCGCATCCGTAAATATCAAACCCTTAAATTTAAGTTCGTTCTGGAGCAAACCGGTAACAATATTTTTCGAAAGTGTGGAAGCGGTATTCTTTGTCGTATCCAGGGAAGGGACAAATAAATGCGCAACCATTAAACTACCCAATCCCTGTCCGAACAATTGTTTAAAAGGATAGAGGTCCAGAGAGTCCAGCAAATCCTTCGAATGGGTAATAACGGGCAATGTTTTATGAGAATCACTATCCGTATCTCCATGGCCGGGAAAGTGTTTCGCATTCGCCAGGACGCCATTGTCTTGCATACCCTTCATATACATCAGCGCCTTTTGAGCGACAAGGTATTTGTTTTCACCAAAGGAACGATTGCTGATAACCGGGTTAAGGGGATTACTGTTGATATCAACTACCGGAGCCAGGTTTACCTGAATTCCGATCCGTTTACATTGACGGGCAATTTCTGCCCCCATTTGATAAATCAGACTGTCATTCTGAATAGCCCCTAATGACATCTGACGGGGAAACTGAACTGTACTATCCAGACGCATCGCCAGGCCCCATTCCGCATCAATCGAAATGAGCAGGGGAACTTTCGCCAGTTGCTGATAACTATTTGTCAGTCTGGCTTCCCGGACCGGGCCACCCTGAAAAAAGATGAGACCCCCGATTTTGTATTTCCTGACCAGTTTCCTAACGTCATTCACATGCTTTTTATCCTTGTTGGAATAAGCCGCTACCATGAATAATTGTCCGATGCGTTCGTCCACTGAAAGCGTTTGAAAAACAGAGTCCGCCCAATGAGTATCGCTTAAAGCATAAAAAGGTAGGGAAGTAGCGATCGTTTGTGCAGAACCTATGCCGCAGAATAAATTGATCACTGCTAAGAGTCGGACAACCGCAGGTATTCTTTCTTTGATCATTTTCAAAATTATTCAATTGCCCGATGAAGAAGGACCAAGCCAGGTTCAACTTATGAACGGTATTTTGTGAATTGAAATTCAGCCTCCTCAATCACAATTATCGTTATTTTTACTGGTAAAGAAAAAAGTAGCAATGCCCGATATAATCCAACTTTTACCTGATTCAGTGGCCAACCAGATCGCAGCAGGTGAAGTTATTCAGCGCCCGGCATCAGCGGTTAAAGAATTATTAGAGAATGCCGTGGATGCAGGAGCTACCCTGATTAAACTGATTGTGAAAGATGCCGGAAAAAGTCTGATCCAGGTGATCGACAATGGTGTTGGCATGACGGAAACAGATGCACGCAGGAGTTTTGAACGACATGCAACTTCTAAGATAACGAAAGCAGAAGACCTGTTCAATATCCGGACTAAGGGGTTCCGGGGTGAAGCATTGGCCTCTATCGCCGCCATTGCCCAGGTGGAACTAAAATCGCGCAAGCCGGAGAACGAGATTGGAACCTGTATTGAAATAGAAGGTAGTGAAATAAAGGATCAGAGCCCTTGCAGCTGTTCTTCCGGAACCTCTTTTTCTGTTAAAAATTTATTTTACAATGTTCCGGCGCGCAGAAATTTCCTAAAGTCTGACCAGGTAGAGTTCCGTCATGTTATGGAAGAATTCGAACGTATTGCACTACCCCATCCTGAAATAGCATTTTCCTTGTATCACAACAACCAGCTTATTTTTCAACTGGAAAAATCTTCGTTCAAACAACGCATCATTGCTTTGTTTGGAAGTAATTACAATGAACGTTTAGTACCCGTTGAGCAGGAAACAAATATAATCAACCTGGCCGGTTACATTGGCAAACCGGAACATGCAAGAAAAACAAGAGGTGAACAATTTTTTTTTATCAATAAGCGCTTCATTAAAAGCGCTTATTTGAGTCATGCCATACAAACGGCCTATGAACAATTGCTTTCAAAAGAAAGTTTTCCTTCCTATTTTATTTTAATGGAAGTTGATCCTAAAACAATTGACATCAATATTCATCCGACAAAAACGGAAATAAAATTTGAAGACGAACGATCCATCTATTCAATTTTACGATCCAGCATTAAGCTGTCTTTGGGAAAATATAATTTAACGCCCACGCTCGACTTTGAGCAGGAAATGAGTTTTGCCAACATCCCGCTTAAATCGGACAAAAGTTTTATTCCGGAACCTACAATAAAAATCAATCCCGACTATAACCCTTTTAGGACAGATAATACAGACTCAACGAGTAGAAAAGCGCCATCTGTCCTGAACATATCAAACAAGGCGAACTGGGAAAAGATGTACGAATCAATTCAGGCAGAAGCTACCTTACAGGAACAGCAAAAACCCCTTTTACCCACTCAGACCAAAGCCTTTCCGGTTGAAGAAGACAAACAAGTGTTTCAACTGCATGCAAAATACCTCTTGTCACCTATTAAGTCAGGCTTGATGCTGATTGATCAGCAGGGTGCCCACGAACGCATTTTATACGAATATTATTTAAACAGTATCGAAAACCATAAGGCTACTTCCCAGCAGGAACTTTTTCCAAAAACGATTGAACTGAATACCAGGGATTTTGAATTGGTAAAAGAACTAAAAGAGGAGATACAAAGCATTGGTTTTGACCTGAGTGAATTTGGGAAAAACACCTATGTTATCAATGGTATACCAGCCGATGTTAACAATACGGACGGAGTCCAGCTTTTGGAAAGCCTGCTGGAAACCTACAAACAAAACCTGACAGATGTTAAGATCAGCAAACGGGAAAATATTGCCCGGTCCCTGGCCAAAAATGCAGCCATTAAAACCGGAAAAATTTTAACGCAAAACGAAATGCAGGATATCATTGACCGGCTGTTTGCTTGCTCCATGCCCTACACTTCAGCTTCCGGCAAAAGTATCGTAACAACACTCCCGTTTGCGGACCTGGAAAAATTATTTAAAAAATAATGCGATAACGTAAATTTATGAGCTACCAGGAATACCGTCCATCCAGTTTTCAGATCTTACCTCCGGTAATAAAGAATTTACTCATTATTAACACGCTGCTTTTAATTGCCAAATTTGTTCTTAGCAGCTCATTCAATATAGAACTCAGTGAAATTCTGGGCTTGCACTTCTTTTTCGCTTCTGATTTCAGGCCTTATCAATTAATCACCTACATGTTCATGCACGGCGATTTTTTTCACCTGCTTTCCAATATGTTTGCATTATGGATGTTTGGTTCAACCCTCGAAAATTTTTGGGGAGGCAAACGTTTTCTTACCTTCTACCTGATTACAGGTCTCGGCGCTGCTCTGACACATTACCTTGTTTTCTATTTTGGCATCCCTCACGTTTATTCAGGAATCCGTCCTACGCTTGATGTGGTTAATTCCTATATCAGTAATCCTGACCTCAAAACATTTGAGACCTTCTTCCAGTCGGAACATTTAAAAATAGTTTCCAATGAAATGCGGAACCAGGTAAATGACCTTGTTACCCATTTCAACAGCATGGAGGCATCCGGAGATAAAACAGGCATGCTGAATGCGTCCGTTGATTTCATGCGAAGTTATAAAGAAGAATTATTAAACGCACCGGTTGTTGTGGGTGCTTCCGGTTCCATATTCGGGGTACTGCTTGCCTTCGGAATGTTATTCCCCAATACCCTGCTTTACGTGTATTTTGCCATCCCTGTTAAAGCGAAATACTTTGTGATCATCTACGGTGCCATCGAATTATTTTCAGGCATCCAAAACAATCCTGCAGACAATGTCGCTCATTTTGCACACCTGGGCGGAATGCTCTTCGGATTTATTCTTATTAAATACTGGGGCAGAAACCGCGCTAATTTCTATTGAACAATCGCTCATGTCATTTACCGAAGATCTAAAAAATACATTCAGAGGAAAGAACAATGGCTTAATGAAATTAATCGTCATTAATGTCATTTTGTTTATTGCCGGCAACCTGTACATTGGAATTTCAAAACTGTCCGGCTACGATTCAACCCTCGTTTATGAGTTATTCGGATTGAGTCCTGCTCTCTCATTTTTCCTTACTCACTTCTGGAGTATTTTCACGTATATGTTTCTCCAGATTGATGTATTTCACATTTTATTCAATATGCTGTGGTTATATTGGATGGGACAATTATTTGTAGAATTTATTGGGAGTAAGCAGCTTATCAGCACGTATCTCCTGGGAGGAATCTCCGGAGGGATACTGTTTTTAATCTGCGGATCAGTATTCCCATTCTCCATAGCGGGCATGCCACTGATCGGAGCCTCCGCTGCCGTTATGGCAATTGTTGTTGCCATCGCATTTCTAATTCCCAATTACACTGTTCAGGTATTTCTGCTGGGCGAAGTGAAACTGAAATACATTGCACTTACTTCATTCGTGCTGACCAGTATCATCGACCTTTACAATAATACAGGTGGAAAAATAGCCCATATTGGTGGAGCATTATACGGATATTTATTCATTGTGCAATACCGCAAAGGAACGGATCTCGGTTCCTTCGTAAATTCAATTATAACCTGGTTTGAAAAATTAGGCAAGCCACGCAGCAAAATGAATGTTGTTTATAAGAAACGGCTCAGCGACGAAGAGTATAATATGAACAAATTAGCAGTAGAAAAACGAATTAATGAGATTCTGGATAAAATTTCCAGGTCCGGCTACGATAGCCTGAACAAAGACGAAAAAGAATTTCTTTTTAAGCAGGGGAAATAGGTGGGGATGAATAATAACCAATTATCAGTGAGTAGGAAATAGCCAATAGCGAATAGGGAGAATTGTTTTTGTTCATTTATTTAAGTTACATTAACCCCTGCTGGCTATTCGCTATTCGCTAATAATTGCCTACTCGCTAAATCATGAATAGATTCATCTTCACGCTATACCTTCTCGCAGTATCCTGTTTGCTTATATCCTGCCTGGCTCCTTTTGTCAGTCCTGAACAATTTCCTTTCATTGCTTTTTTTGGTTTAGCTTATCCAGTGCTGGTTTTAATAAACATGGCTTTTAGCATTTATTGGCTCATTTTGGGGAAGAAAAGACTCATTTTATCTCTCATTGTTTTGCTGTTGGGATGCTTTATGCTAAGCAGCTATTTCAATTTCGGTTCTTTTTCCCTGAATAAGAACAACAAAAACAATAAAAAAGACATCAGGGTCCTTTCCTATAATGTCCGATTACTCGATTTTGACCGCTGGAACAAAAAGCTGCCGGATAACAGGATACGGATACTCAAGTTGCTGAAGGAAGAATCGGCCGATATCATTTGTTTACAGGAATTTTACACGATCAATTATCCG
>JABDFG010000014.1 GCA_013286655.1 Bacteroidota bacterium | reverse complement strand
ATCCCGAAACGCGGCGATGTCGGCACCGATTCCCCCTGAAAGATGAATCGCGATCAGGGGCGTATATCATTCAATCTTTACGCGTCTGATTATGTGTTTTGCTTGCTGCCTTTGCTGGCAAACCTAGTTTTTCGCGCAATTCCCTTTCAAACTTTTGAGATGCCGTTTCATCCTCTTTTTCTGTTTGTGGTTCGTCACCTTCTTCACCTTCATACTCATCATCATCAAACTCCTCCCAGTCCTCGGCCCACTCCTCATCAGTAGTAGGGTCTTCAGATAACTTATCATACTCGTCATCTTCATCTGGATTTGATGCTAATATTGCGTTACTCTTTTCCCTGAGGTCAGAATATTTTTTCATCACTACTGCCATAGTTTTTTCATTGGCCTCAATAGCTTTTTTCTTATTAAGTTTCGCGACTGTTTTTTCGGATGCTTCTCTTACGATTTGGCTAAATGATTTTTGTACTTGTTGCATGATTTATATTTTTAGTTAATTACAATTATTCTAAACGCCCCTTTAGTTTCTCTGTATCAATTGACTCATCCACCACCACATGATTACCCATAAACTTCATTGTCTGCAAACAACCTGCAAAAGGATAAGCATGAGAGGCAAGTTCTTTGAGTTGTTCAAGTTGATCTATGGATAAGACGTTGATAAGAGCAGTTTCTGAAATGAAAGCCCCAACGATTCTTTCATCCGGTTTAATTGTGCAGCGGATATTTAATGCAAATGTCCGTGTATCAATAATAAGTTGATATAATTCGCTTTTATTCTTCAGCGTGTATAATTTCAGGCTATTGAAATATTCCAGCACATTATCAATTTTCTCTTTAGCCTTATTTAGTGTTTCTGTGTTCATAATCTTATTGATTTTCGGTTTTACTTAATTCAGCTTGTAACTCTTCTATTTTAGATTCATCAATTTCAAAAGTGCCAGATTCGTTGACTGTAAAGAATTTGAAATAATGTTCGTATTGTTCGGCTTCCGATCTGCATTTCATAAAATAAGCCATTTCATCGGCCCGGACTTTATTCACCTCCACCGCGAAAGTTTCAAATGCCTTATCAATATCATTCAAGACATTATGAAGCTGATCTATACTTTTAATTTTAGCTTCAGATGAAATGGCATTGAACGCATTGAATAGCCCATTAATCACCCAATAACCTTCGTTAAAATGTCGCATTCTGTTCATCTTCGCTTGCAATGCAATATGTACCTCGTCCTTTTGTTCTGATCTCTCAATTGTGCTGTGCGTTTCTACTTGTGTTTCCATTTTATTTTTTGATTTAAAAAGTTGGGGTATAAATTTCATGGATGTTTATTTGTCAAGCCCGTGTTCAACGTCATATAACGTTCCTTTATGCAGCATATAGAAATACTCTTTTACAGAAAAGACACCATCCTTCTCAATAAAATAATATCTAAAGCTCAGATCGTTATCTAATGCAACATTATTACCCATAGCCTTACGCAAGGCTGCATTAAATTCAGTTAATGCTAATGCTGCTTTCTCATGGGCATCGATCATTTTTAGTTGATCAGGTGTAGTAGCTATTGTTGAAAATCTATCTTTAAGTTTCTCAACCTCCTTTTCGTTAATCTCAACCTTTCCATTTTTGAGCTGGTAGTAATGCAGATACGACAAGTAACTGTTACAGTCTTTTGCGAGGGTATTTATATACGTAAAATCTAAGTCCATTTGATCCACCAACTTATTTCTACTCAATTTAATTCCGAGTATAGTTTGGGGTTCAACCTTCTTTGCAAGTTCCGCTTTTATAAATGCTTCAGGATTTAAAAGAAAGTCACGCATTTCTTTGTTGGTCGTCAATTTTAATGGGACCAACATTTCCGCCATCATTTCATGCAATGGTTTATTTATAGCCTCCTTGCCTTCGACAATTAAATTATTTTGCACTTCAAATGCATTAGTATCAAATGTTATTACTTTTTTAGTCGACATAATGTTTTATTTTTTAATGATGAGGTAAAATTGAAATATTTTAGGATTATTTTAAGGCAAAGGGGGCTATGAAGGGGGGCTATATTTATTTATCACTCATTGCGGTTGTTTTTTAATTATTTTATTCAAAATATCAGTATTCAGTTTTCTATATTTTGTAATAGTATTAGGTTCTGCGTGGGTCCCATTAGTCTCCAATGAACACCCTCTTTGGTTCTTAATAATGAACAGAATATATTTTTGTTCTGGCTCAGAATGGCTATTCAGTTCAACCCATTCATTGAATGGAAGGTTAATCAAATCCCGCTTTATTCTTCCTTTATCGGCCTGAGTTAGCAAAATAGTCATAGTGCATTAAGCTGTTTGGATAATACTTCCACTCTCTTTTTATAACCCTCATTTTCGCTTATCAGAATTAAGTTTGTTCTAACATAATCTATGTTAATGCGGCATACGGTTTCGTATTCCCTTTCCAAACGCCTTATCCATTCCAAATGATCTTTAAGTAGATTTATTTTATGTTCGGCTTCGGCAGTATTTTTTTGCGGATTATTCTTTTTGAATTCATTAAGCTGAATCTCCATCGATCCATAGATGTAAACAAGCTCAGCTTGCTTTGCAACAAAGTTTAATAAATCAAAATCAGGTATGTGGCTCGGAAGTGTCATTAAAACGGCATATCTGATATATCCTCATTCGTTGTTTGGAAAATTTCCGTATTTTCTTCTTTGATTGCATAATTCGTAGTCCCCATAATGCCTTTCTCGTAATAGCGATTTTTTTGCCAGTCAAAAAAAAGCTTAGCAATTCCCTTTTCTCCTATTCCCTTGGGTTTGGCTTTATGGATGATAATATGGGCCTCATTGTTCTCGTATGGCTTACCTGAAGAATCTCGGAGCCCAACAGGAGGCCTCCACACACCGATCATTCCTAACCCCTTCCGATACCAAGCCTGACCACCTGCATATTCTCTGGCGGTTGGGGCGGGATAATAAGTAATGCCATCGGTTGTAACTGGTTTCTGATCTGCGCAATGCGTTATTATGCAATTATGCCGGTTATGTTTCATGGCATTACGGCGGCAAATGCCGAGCATGGTTTCAATATACAAATCCTGCCTACCGCCAGTTTCCTTCATATCGTGTTTAAGCTCGTTATAAGGATCAATTGTGGTGGTCTGGATGGTAACTGATAATTCTCTTTCCAATCGGTCAACTTCTGCATAGAACTGCGTAACTGAAATGTCCTTATCCCCCGGATCTATGATATAGAAATATTCGTTTAACCAGGCTAATGCTTTGTAACGCTCCGAATCACTCATGAACCCAGAATAGTTCTTGTAAAACGGTTTTTTAAGGTATTTGCTGCACAATTCCGCAACTACCTCATCCTTGGTTCCAGTTTCCGGAGTGTAAATCACGTGCTTCCATCCATAGAATTCGGAAAGGTTTATTAAAAACTCAAACCACAGTTCCGTTTTGCCTGAAGTAGGGGATCCCATGATATAAGTTGTGCATCCAGGTTTTATACTGTATAATTTACGCAGGCATGTAAAACCAACGTCTTTACCTCGGACGATTCCTTTATCGTAAAGGGAATCAACCTGTGGTTGTAATTCTAAAATGGTATGATAGATCTTATTGGCCATTAATTTGCTGTTAAGCCCGTTCCTTGAACCGTATTGCCGTTTGTTGTAAACTTTACTTTACCCTCTTTTTCGTCACGAGCAGCCCACTGACGAGCTGCACTTACCCAGTCAATGTATTTTTTTCCCTGGTTGCTATAATTTTCAAGAGCCTCGAAATAGTATTTTAGTTTATCCTTTGGCCAATCGCTTAATGAGGAAGCAAACTTTTTCTTAAATTCTTCAGAAACTGGGAGGGAGATTGCCTTCCCCTTCTTCTCACTATCACTATCACTATCACTATCACTATCACTATCGGCTTTTTTGGGTTTTAAAATAACCAACTGAGTTATTTTAGTTTTGTTGGGTTCTTTCGGTTTTGGAGGTCTACCACCTTTGGGACCGTTTATTTTATTACGATCAACTATTTTTATATATTTCTCTTGATCCCTTAAAAATTGATTTTTAAAGGGCAGAAATGCCATCTTCAGTCCAAAATCTAGACTGAATTCTGTATTATTATGATAGCTTTTAATTGCTTTAAATAACTGACCGGCTTGCTCGTTGTTCAGTTCATCTAATACCGATAGAGTATCGATATGTAATATGAATGATTTGCGCTTGGGATTTGATTTTACTTTTTCACTATCTTCGTTCATACTTATTCTGAGTTTAAAAACGTTGCTTCAGTCGGGAAAACAGAGCAACGTTTTTTTATTTACGCTTTTTTGTTTTTTTTGTCTTAATTACAACTGACTCAAATGCCGCATTCCTGCTTTCTATCACAGTTTTTTTCTTGCCCTGATTAAGCCATTCATCAATTTCAGATTTTAAAAACCGCAATTTCTTTTGGCCTTTATGATATGGAATTGTTTTTTCGTGAACCCAACCGTAAACGGTTGCCAACTTAGGCCTATCCGGCAAATAATTACACAGTTCGGTTAAATTGAACCAAACCGGAGAATTTGAATCTTGATTATTGCTTTTTTGCAGTAAAAGACTTTCAATATTTGAAATTCTTGCAAATAACTTGCTTACTGCTTCGGGTAGGTTGTTGTGTGTTACTTCCATCTGCTACATTTATTAGATGCAGCGAATGTCTTTAATTTAACCTAGGAGAATCCGCAAAGGGGGCTATGAAGGGGGGCTATTATTTAATTTTATCTTATTTTTGGTTTGTTATTTTATATTTTTCACCATTAACGATTCTATCCGAATGTTCTTTTTTCAATAATTTAAGGGCGGATTCTCCCAACTTATCCCTGAAGTTTTTATATATCTCTTCGTAATCTTTTGTAAGTGTATCAAAAGATTTAGTGGCATAGTTTTGTCGTTTATTTATCGTTTGTAATTTTTGATACTCCACAAAATAATTCTGAAATCCATTAGATCCAGTTTTAAATTCAATTTTTCCAGCTTTAATAAATTCCTGTTTGGCAAAATCCTTTTTGGTAATCCCGTTAGGATGACTACTAAAATCAGGCACCTCTTTAGCCATCTGCCGAAAGATATGTATTAGTAAAAATTGAGCAACGGAAGGCTTTTTTGGTGTACTTGCTGATTTTTTTATATCCCCGATATTAGTTGCATTTTGTTCAATATTATTATTTTTCAAAAACTCAATCCACTGTTTTAAAACCGGGAAAGTATTAATCCGATCCTTAAACATCATTTGACATTCTTTTGCTTCGTATTTTGCATAACTGGATAAAGTGGGAAAGTCAGATTGATTAATAAAATTCCTATTAATATCAATGCTATAATGTCTTGACTTACGTTTATCACCACTTGTTTGAGTGGTGTTAACCTCGTATTTTTTTTGCAAAAGCTTCATAAGGTCATTATTGTTCACCTCCTCGACATAGCTAAAAACCGATGAAATGTCGAGATATTTCCGCTTCCCTTCCAACACCTCATAAATAATTTTCATTGTCCTATTTATGTGCGTTAAATATGCCTCATTACCCTGATCAAATAATTCAACCTTTATTTTGTTTTTTTCCTTGTCATTTATATCGCCCTGGATAAAATAGTTTACAATATTTGAATCTTGCATTAGCACTTGTCTTATTTTATTGCAACGGGCAATTAATCCGACATCCGTAATTTTTATTTTCAATTCACGCGGCTTTGCTTCTCCTATCTTAGGAATATGGCGTGTTATCATTTCCTTTTCAAGTACTTTACCTTTTTTTGAACTGCTCATATGAATTACTATTTAATAATCATTTTTTCTTTGACTTCTTTTTTTCTTTTGGTTTCGCAGGCGATTCAAAGTTCATAATCGTTTGTGCAAAATCCTTTTTATCCTTGTCCTCAAACCCCGCAAAGTACCCCAATGTGGTTTTTAAATCGGAATGTCCGAGAGATTCCCGTATAAACTCCATACTCGCCCCTCCACGAATGGCTGCCGTACTGAAAGAGTGCCTGGCCCAATAGGTTGAAATATCTTTTGAAAGTCCTTCCTTTTCGGCCAGCTTTTTAATTGCCTTGTTTAATCCGATCGTGAAATTTTTAATTGCTCGGTGGTTTTCGAAATCGGTCGCTTCTTTTGAAATAATAGGGAAAATGTAACTATCAGGTTTTTTGTCCTCCGCTCTGTAGTTCTTAATAAATGATTTGGAATAATCGTTTAAGTATACAGTGATCGGGGTTAGGTCCTGCTTGGAGGTATTAAGCGTTTTGGCTCTATAAAATACAAGCTTGTCGTCCTGAAGATCTTTATTCCTTAAAAGAGCAATATCCTTGACATTCATCCCATTGCAAGCAAAACTGAAAAAGAAATAATCTTTTGCCCTGGTTTGCTCAAAGGATCCCGGCTCCGCATCAAATAACTTTTTCAATTGTTCGGTAGAAAGAGCCTTTTTTACACTCTTTACCCCAGGAACTATGTATTTGCCCTTCCCGAATGGATAAAACTCCTTGTCTATTTCTTTAGCGGTTATGGCTGAATTGTAAACAGTCCTAAGTGCCCTCAGATACATTGAAACAGTAGTCAAGCTCCTTTTTAGGGTATCTACCATGTAATTCTGGTACTTCTGAAGCCAGTCCGGGGTTATATCCTTAAAATCAATGTGGGTCGGTCTGGTTCCCCTGGAATGCTCAATAAAGTCTTGTAATGATTTTAAGCTTAACTCGTAGTTTGAGGCGGTGCTGAAACACTTATTCGATTTCAGCTTTTCCACTGCTAAGCGATATTGGTAAACAACATTTTCGTTTTCCCCCTTTTTTAAACTCAGTTTCCGTTCAAACTGTTCAAAATTGAAAGGAATAATCAAATCCGCCGTTTCGCGTGCATGAATTTTTAATGCATCCAGATCCTGCCTAGCCTCTTGATGTTCTAATCTGGGCTTTAAGGTCATGATACTCGCAAATTCCTTTTCTGTATATTCGAATATAGTCTTATAAAGCTTTTGTCTACGGGGTGAAGGAGTAAACACTCGTAATTTTACCGGGTATTTATTATTTTCCTTCTCAAATCGAGTATCAAGAAATAAATTGATGAAAACACCTTTATTCAAAGCTCTGTTATTGATTTGTATGCAAATTTACCACTTGCATACCATTTGCATACCAAAAGAAACAATAAAGTATTAACAAACCAAAGGTAATAATTCACAAAATAGCCTTAAAAATGAGTACTACCAAAGGTTAGAGGCAAGAAATTAGTATTAAGCATACCCTCAAATTTCTGCCTTCTAAGCAGCAGGTCAGGCGTTCGAATCGCCTCGGGATCACATTCCAAAACAAAAGGCTTGTAATTTTCATTACAAGCCTTTCACCAATTATAAGTAATACTATTTTAGTTATGCTGACATAACTGATCAACCAGTTGAGTCGTTCCTCCTGCGTTCAAAGTAACAGCTATCGGAGTAAAATTGAAAACGACAGTTCCTCCTGTCGCGTTTGTTTTTTTAACATCATCCATTCCTAGTTTTGCAGTGACTCCACTTAAAGTACAAGGAAGGTTATTAAATACATAATTGCCTCCGATATCGCTGGTAACACGGTAAAAAGAAGTGTCCATTGAAACACTGGACAGTGTTCCGTTCCCAGTTCCCATTGGATAACCGGCTGTGTTATAGGCAACCCATACATTAACCGCCTGAAAATTAGTGGCCTCGCTAACGCTCGAATTTCCATCTAAGTCAAAATCCCCATAAATTCTACCTGCTGCAGAAGAATTTTTTTTCATTACGTAAATAGTCGAAGCCGCATAGTCCGTATGATTGACATCTACATTCGTATTGCTTGCGGTCAGCAGAGCAGTAAAATTAACGATGGTATAACCGGAAGCATTTACATATCCGGAAACCTGACCAGGTGAGAGGTTACTAAATACCGCAATGCCCGATTGACCTACAGTAACTGTTTGTGTTTGACCATTGTATTGGATAGTTACCGTAGTGCCTTGCAGACCGGCGACTCTTCCATTTGCAGTTGTTCCAACGGGAACCACCTGAACAGAATAATTAATATTCGTATATCCGTGTGGAACATTATTTTGATTTGTAGTTGTAATGGGGGTTGCAGGATCCACAACAACCGGTTTTTCACAGGAGATAAGCAATACTGCCAAAGATCCTGCAGCAAACAAGGAGAATAACTTAGTTTTCATTTTTCTTTTCAGATTTAGTTTGTTAATTTAATTGGTTATCATTTCCGGGCGAAAGTAGGAAATAAACCAAGGCTTGCAAAATATTTCAAAATTTATGCCCATCCCCACTAACTGACCGATATGCTTAATTATAGTATTAAAAGGTTACTGTACTTTATTCCCACTCTCTTTCTCATATCTATTATTACTTTCTTTATCAGTATCAATGCTCCTGGAGATCCGGTCGAAACCATGCTTAATAGAAGCCAGGATGAGCGGCAAACAGATAAATTGATCCAGGAAAATTCCTACGTGGAGCTTCGTCATAATCTGGGTCTCGACCTTCCTGTATTTTATTTTTCCATCACAAGTGCTGCTTCCTGTGATACACTTTACAAGATTAGTAATTTAAGCCATCGCTCAATTCTTGAACGTATGGCTTTCACCTATGGTAACTGGAAGGACATTGCATGCTATTATCAAACTATAAAAAAACTGGAATTCAGCCTCCCTAAAAGAGCTATTAATTTAAAATACCTGGTCAATTCTCTTTACAATGAATATGACAGTTCGCGTATAGGTCCAATCATCGCCAATTTATGCGATTCATTAAAAAGCAACAACTGTACAGAAACAACCACTCAATTATGCCTTGAACTTAAATCTTCTTTTATTGAAGTACTCAAAAATCAAAAAAATTATATGCAGTTCATTCCGGCCATCCATTGGTATGGATTTAAAAATCAATATCATCACTGGTTAAAAAAATTCATTTGCGGTGACTTTGGAATTTCCTACCAGGATAAAAGGCCTGTATCTTCCGTGATATGGGACGCATTTGGCTGGACATTAACCTTGAGTTTACTTTCTATGCTGATTGCTTATCTTGTTGCCATACCGCTGGGAGTTATATCCGCTGTTGAGAAAGATTCCCTTAAAGAGAAATCTATTACTTCCATTTTATTTATGTTATATTCATTACCTAATTTTTGGATTGCCACTCTTACGGTCGTTTTTCTTTGTGGAGGCGACTGGTTCTCCTGGTTCCCTTCTCCTGGAGCAGACTGGCCAGATACAAGTGCCCCGATTCAGGAATGGGTCCCTGCCATGATTTATAGGTTAACCTTACCTCTTCTTTGTTGGACATATAGTTCACTGGCATTTATTTCAAGGCAAATGCGAGGGGGAATGCTGAATGTACTTGGCCAGGACTATATTCGTACGGCCAGGGCCAAGGGCATGAGTGAAACCCGGGTTGTATGGAAGCACGCATTCAGAAATTCGCTTTTACCCGTTATTACACTCTTTGCGAATGTTTTTCCATTGGCTATAACCGGTTCATTTGTCATTGAATATATCTTCTCTATTCCGGGAATGGGAAAGTTAACCCTGGAAGCCTTCCAGGCCCGCAATTATCCGGTTATATTTACGGTTATGATGTTTACAGCCATTCTTACACTCGCCGGAAATCTTATTGCCGATATTTTATATGCATTTACGGATCCCAGGATATCTTTCACTCAGAAAAGATTGTAATGGCAGGAAACAAGATAACCAAGTTTAGAAAAAATAAGCTGGCGGTTTATTCTGCACGGTTTATTCTGGTAATGATTGTCGTTGCGTTACTTGCAGACATTTTAGCAAATGAAAAACCCATCATTTGCAGGTATAAGGGTAATATTTATTTTCCGGTTTTTCGTTCCTATTTAGTTGATGCAACTATTCTGACCTGGCCTTCCGATTTCCAGAATGCAGAATGGACTTTATTAAGTTACGACTGGGTACTCTTTCCTCCTGTTCCTTATTTGCCTCAAAACATCGATAAGAACAACATGCATTCCGTGAGCCCTTTCGCTAAACAAAAAATTTCTTCCTCTCATTGGAAGCACTGGATGGGAACTGACGAACTTGGTCATGATGTATTATCCGCCATGATACATGGCACTCGCATCGCTTTACTTGTGGGACTTGTATCGATGAGCATAGCTGGATTTATAGGAATCGTATTGGGCTCTCTTGCCGGCTATTATGGAGACCAACGGTTAAAAATAACAAGAGCGGAGGCACTGATTAATCCTGTATTTTTATTTCTTGCTCTGTTTTATGCTTTTGGAACACGCAACTATGTATTGAAAGACGCATTGTCTATATCATTCAGTCATTTTTTAATTCAGCTTTTTATTAGTTTACTGATTATTATCACTGTTTTATTTACAGGATACAAAATAAGTAAACTGGCCGGCAAATTATCTTTTCTAAAAAACAAAGTCAATATACCGACAGATCTGATCATATCCCGGTTTATAGAGGTCATGATCTCTATTCCTACTCTTTTTCTTATCATCTCTATTGTAGCCATTGCCAAACCGTCTTTGTTATTGGTCATGACCATTATTGGGCTAACCACCTGGACAGGAATAGCACGCTTTATACGTGCCGAATTACTGAGAATCAGGAGTCTTGAATACATTGAAGCCGCTCATGCACTCGGCTATTCGGAAAGACGAATTATAGTAAGACATGCCATCCCCAATGCGCTATCTGCTGTCCTCATTGCAATAGCCTTTGGTATTGCCAGTGCAATTTTGATTGAGTCGACTTTATCTTTTTTAGGCATTGGTGTTCCACCCGAAACACTTACCTGGGGTTCTTTACTTTCAGAAGCACGGCAATCGCCTTCCGCGTGGTGGATGGCCGTTTTTCCAGGACTGGCAATTTTTTTAACAATAAGCGTATATAATTTAGTAGGAGAAGGCCTTTCGGATGGACTCGACCCCAAACTGAGAAAGTAAATTTATATTTTCATGTGTATATATTTTAGTTTCTTTTGTCACATGGAATTATTCACCCCATTGTTTTTATTTTTTATTTGAGTTCATGAATGCTTCGCATTTCGTCATATTCATTTTCAGTTGGTATTCAAAGGAATATGACTATTTCACATTCAGAAAACTGAAAATATTTTTCTCCATGCGTTTAACAACATCATTGACATCCGCACGCACAAATTTTTCGCCAATTATTTTTTCGTAAAGTTCAATATATCTGTCGGAAACCGATTTTACATAGGAATCGGTCATAACCGGAATTTTTTGTCCATCTTTTCCCTGGAAACCATTTTCAATAAGCCATTCCCTTACAAATTCTTTTGAAAGCTGTTTTTGAGCTTCTCCTTTTCGTTGACGATCTTCATATCCTTCCTTATAAAAATAACGGGAAGAATCAGGAGTGTGAATTTCATCAATCAGGTAAATTTTACCATCCTTTTTGCCAAATTCGTATTTCGTATCTACCAATATCAGCCCCATTTGAGTTGCCATTTCTGTTCCACGCGCAAATAAAGCATGGGTATATTTTTCCAATTGGGCATAGTCCTCTTTTGAAACAATTCCCTGTTTCAAAAGAGCTTCTTTTGAAATATCTTCATCGTGCCCCACAGAAGCTTTTGTAGTTGGAGTAATAATCGGTTCTGAGAATTTATCGTTTTCTTTCATCCCTTCCGGCATAGCAACTCCGCAAAGAGAGCGCTTTCCACTTTTATATTCCCTCCAGGCATGTCCGGACATGTATCCACGAATGACCATTTCAACTTTGAACGGTTCGCACAAATGACCTATTGTAACCATCGGGTCAGGAACACTGATAACCCAGTTTGGAACAATATCTTCTGTTGCTTTCAAAAACTTCGAAGCAATTTGGTTCAACACCTGGCCTTTGTAAGGAATACCACGTGGTAAAACTACATCAAACGCAGAAATCCGGTCGCTTACTACCATGACAAGATAATCGTTCTCAATAGAATAGACATCCCTTACCTTACCTTTGTAAAATTTTTTTTGACCAGGAAGTTTAAAATTAGTTTCTGTTACTGCATCCATGACATTTAAGGTTTAGTATTATTTTTTAGACTTCTCTTTATCATATACGGATAAAATTTTCTTCACCAATCTATGGCGAAGCACGTCACTTTCATCCAATGTTATAAAATCAATTCCCTCTATATTTTTCAGAACCCGCATAGCCTGTAATAAGCCAGAGGGCTGATGAGCAGGCAGATCAATCTGGGTAACATCTCCCGTAATAACAAACTTTGCAGATGCACCCATACGTGTTAAAAACATTTTCAACTGACTTTCTGTCGCATTCTGAGCTTCATCCAATATAACAAAGGCATTATCAAGTGTACGCCCCCGCATAAATGCAAGCGGAGCAATTTGTATCACATGATTTTCCAAATACGATTTTAATTTCTCAGGGGGTACCATATCAAATAAGGCATCGTATAAGGGCTGAAGATAAGGGTCGAGTTTTTCCTTCAGGTCCCCCGGCAAAAATCCAAGGTGTTCCCCCGCTTCAACTGCCGGCCTGCACAAAATTATTTTTTTCACTTCTTTGTCCCGTAAAGCTTTTACAGCCAATGCCACCGCTGTATATGTTTTACCCGTTCCTGCAGGTCCTATGGCAAACATCATATCATTTTTCTGGCTTGATTCAAGCATTCTACGCTGGTTAGGCGTACGGGCTTTTACAATAATACCATAATTGCCAAATACAATAATGTCTTTAATCTCTTCTGTTTCCAACGAAATTTTCACACCACCCCCACTGAGTATTTGCTCCACAAGATTCTCGCTGAGTGTGCCTTGTTTTTCATATTTTTCCAACAACAAATTCATCACCATTTCAAACTGATTCACTTCATCATCATCGCCGGTCACTTTTATCTTGTCTCCGCGCGCCACGATTTTGAGTTTTGGAAAACGTTTTTTTATTAGTTCCAGATTGCTGTCATTAATGCCATATACCTGTATAGGATCAATCTCTCTTAATTCAATTACTTTCTCAGCCAAATTGTATTGCTTTTTAGTTAATTTTATCCCGCAAAATAATTATTTTTTTCGTACTACACTAACGAATGGCCATTATAACGCTAACAACCGACCTTGGATTAAAAGATTACTACGTTAGTGCTGTAAAAGGTTCTATTTTAAGCCAGTTCCCTGAGGTTACGATCGTTGATGTTTCTCATCAGATTCCTTCTTTTAACATACAAGAGGCTGCGTATGTGTTAAAAAACAGTTATCCGAATTTTCCCGAAGGAACTGTTCATATAATTGGAGTTAACGCCGAAATAGCAGAGCAGTCGCCCCCTATTGCACTGGAAGTAAGCGGGCACTATTTTATTGGTGCTGATAATGGGATCTTCTCCTTACTATTTGACAAAATTCCGGACAAAATCGTGGAATTAACTATTCAATACGACTCGACTCATCCAACATTTCCAACACGCGATATTTTTGCAAAAGCAGCCTGTCATCTGGCACGTGGAGGCAAGCTGGACCTTATAGGAATTCTCCGGTCGGGGGTAAACGAACGAATCCTGTTCAGACCGGTTACCCTCGGTGACAACCTGCGGGGCAGCATTATTTATATTGATTCCTACAATAATGTGGTAACTAATATAACTCATAACCTGGTGAAGGAAATCAGCAAAGGCAGGCGTTTTTCCATACATTTTGGCAGTCACGAAATTGAAAAATTAAGCAAAACATATCAGGATGTTATCGAAGGAGAGATTTTAGCACTGTTCAATGCAGCCGGTCACCTGGAAATTGCAATGAACCGCGGAAAAGCCAGTCAATTACTTAATTTACATATGGGTGATACAATAACCCTGCTGTTCCAATGATTGTAAGAATTGTCAAAATGACTTTTTATCCCGAAATGGTAAGTGACTTCCTGAAAGTATTTACTCATTCAAAAAATGCCATCCGAAATTTTGAAGGGTGCCTACATTTGGAGTTATTGCAGGATGCCCACCATAAAAATATTTTTTTTACCCACAGCCATTGGGATTCTGAAGAGCACCTGGATAACTATCGTAATTCTGACTTATTTGTCGCTACCTGGAGTAAAACAAAAATTCTTTTTGTCGAAAAACCCGAAGCCTGGAGTCTTATGCCTTTTAGTTCAACCGAAATTTAATTCACCCGAAATTTAAACGTATGTTGTTTCAGTTCCTCATTGGCTTTTAGTATTTTTTTCTTGAGATTTTCTTTGAATTCCAGAACTTTAGAACTAAGTGCATCGTCCGTAGCGGCCAGAATCTGAACGGCCAGAATTCCTGCATTTTGTCCTCCATCAACACCAACCGTAGCAACGGGGATACCGGGAGGCATTTGAACAATTGATAACAGGGAGTCCCATCCATCCATTGAAATGTTAGAACGGCAGGGCACACCAATAACCGGCAAAGGGGTAAACGCGGCAACCACGCCTGGTAAATGTGCCGCTCCTCCCGCTCCTGCGATAATCACACGAATACCTTTTTTATGTGCATTTTTTGCAAAGTCAGCAACTTCCTCGGGAACTCTGTGTGCAGACAATGCATTTATTTCAAAGGGGATCTCAAACTGATCCAGGATCTTAGCAGCTTCCTGCATCACAGGCATATCAGAAGTGCTTCCCATAATAATACTTACTTGTGCTTTCATAAGGATATGAAATTAATGTTTATGTCTGACATAATCGTTCATTTCGATGAACTTGTTGTATCTTTTTTTGATTTCTTCTACCAGATCGTATTGCGTGGCATGAAGAATATAATAATCAGGCAAATCACAAAAAGTAATAAAATCATCAAACTGAGAATCGGTCAATTCGATAATATCATATTTAATATAAATTCTGAACAGGTCTTTTAAAACTTCCCGTTTCATATCCTCATTTTCCATTTCCGCAACTTTACGTTTGGATCGTTCCAATTTACTGAACCGTTCATAAAGTGCAGTGATCGGGCTGACAATGGCACTCACTCCTTCGAGCTGTTTTACCCTTGTTTTACGAGACTCCAGTGCTTCAATTTCCTTTTGAACTTCATTCAGCTTTTTAACGGGGTAAACAGAAATTTCTTTGAGCTGGTAAGAAAGCGGATCCAACTTTACTGCAAGCAGGTATTCCTTTTTATTCACCGAATCTTTAAAACTTATTTTACTCGTTTTGTAACCACTGTAGGCAAACATAAGCGTATCGTTCCTGGGTATAGTTATACTGAAGCCTCCATCAATACCTACGAATGTTCCGCTACCAGTTGATTTATCAACAACCATTACCCGGTTAAATACAATAGCGTTGTCACCCACAACTTTCCCGGTAACCGTAATTTTCGGATTCGTTTCCTGGGCATCCATAATAATACTCCCACAACACATTAAAAACAAACAGCTATATCTGGTCATTCCCATCGTTTATAGTATCCCTTCTTTATATTCCACTTTCATTAGATACAGACCGCAGGCCGGAGCAGAAAAACCAGCGGCGGAACGATCCTGACTTTTAATAATCCGACAAAAGTCTTCTACGGATAATTTACCTTTTCCAATATCAACCATCGTTCCAACAATAGCTCTTACCATATTGCGTAAAAAACGATTTGCTTTAATCGTAAAAACCAATCCATTGTCGATGACTTTCCACTCCGCCCCCATAATCGTGCACAAATTTGTTTTCACCTGAGTTCGTGCCCGGCTAAAACTGGTAAAATCGGTATAATTGAAAAGTTCTGCCGCGGCTTTGTTCATTTCTTCAAGGTTTAATTCATTCGGACAATAATACGAACGGTTGAGCAAAAAAGCATCTTTTCTGTGGTGAAGAAAATACTGATAGGTCCTGGATACCGCAGAAAAACGGGCATGTGCGTTCTGTACCACTGGAATAATCCCTTGTACAGAAATGTCGTGAGGAAGTACAATATTGAATTTATACATCCACTTTTCATAATCAATCATAAGATCCAGATCGGAAAGTTCCAAATGTGCATAAAACTCCCGGGCGTGCACACCGGAATCAGTCCTTCCGCAACCAATCATGTTAATTTTTTCACCTAGTATTGAAGAGTACCTGATATTCATTATTTCCTGAATGGTATCGGGCGTGTTTGCCTGAATCTGCCAACCATGGTAAAGCGTTCCTACGTAGGATAATTTTATAAAATAACGTTGCATTTCCGCCCCAAAGTTAGCAAACAAATACCTGCATTTTGAAGAGGTAACTAATTCATTAACAGCTTAACATTATTTAACAATTAAACATCCCGAAAAACAAGACACTCACTTAAATTTGCACTACAATTAAAACGAAATTACATGACCGATATTAAAGAATTGAATGAGCGTATCCAAAAAGAAAGCGCATTCGTTGATATGATAAACCTGGAGATGGACAAAGTGATTGTTGGGCAAAAATACATGGTGGAACGCCTCCTGATTGCCATGTTATCCAATGGGCATATACTTTTGGAAGGAGTTCCGGGTCTGGCGAAAACACTCGCCATTAAATCTCTCGCATCTACTATACATGCTGATTTCAGCCGGATACAATTTACACCCGATCTTTTGCCTGCCGACTTGATCGGCACCATGATTTACAATCAAAAGAAAGAGGAGTTTACAATTCGAAAAGGCCCTGTTTTCGCTAACTTTATTCTTGCGGATGAAATCAACCGTGCTCCTGCAAAAGTTCAGAGTGCATTACTTGAAGCGATGCAGGAAAAACAGATAACCATAGGCGAAGAAACATTTAAACTTCCGGAACCATTCCTGGTACTGGCCACACAAAACCCTATTGAGCAGGAAGGTACCTATCCATTGCCGGAAGCCCAGATTGACCGTTTCATGTTAAAAGTAGTAATCGGATACCCCACAAAGGAAGATGAAAAAAAGATCATCCGTCAAAACCTTTCTCATTTATCTCCCGTTATCAACAGTGTTTTAAGTACTACTGAGATTTTGAACGCGAGGAAAGTTGTGAAAGACGTATACATGGATGAGAAAATTGAAAAATACATTGTAGATATTGTGTTTGCCACACGTTATCCATCCGAATACAAATTGGAAAAATTCAAACAGCTGATCAGCTTTGGCGGCTCTCCGCGCGCAAGTATAAATCTGGCTATGGCTTCCAAAGCATATGCCTTTATAAAAAGAAGAGGCTATGTAATACCGGAAGATGTACGTGCTATCTGCCAGGATGTTTTACGACATAGAATAGGCGTAACCTACGAAGCCGAAGCCGAAAACATTACATCGGAAATGGTTGTAAATGAAATTTTGAATACGGTGGAAGTACCATAAAATAAAGAACAAAAGTAACCAGAGATATACAAAGCATTTATCGAATTTGAATAGTTAGCGGAATAGAATTTCAGAGTGGAAACAACAGAATTATTAAAAAAAGTTCATAAAATCGAGATCAAAACACGGGGTATCTCCAATCAGATATTTTCGGGAGAGTATCACAGTGCCTTTAAGGGTCGGGGTATGGCATTCAGTGAAGTCCGGGAATACCAACCAGGGGATGATATCCGTGCCATCGACTGGAATGTCACGGCCCGCTTCAATCATCCATATATAAAAGTATTTGAGGAAGAACGCGAGTTAACAGTAATGCTATTGGTGGACGTGAGCGGATCTGAAAGTTTTGGAACACAAAAACAACTGAAAAAGGATATTGTTACGGAACTATGTGCAGTACTTGCTTTTTCGGCGATAAAAAACAACGACAAAATCGGTGTTATTTTTTTCAGCGACAAAATAGAAAAATTTATTCCTCCGAAAAAAGGCAAAAGTCATATTTTACGTATTATCCGTGATCTGATCGAATTTAAGCCACAAAGCACGCTTACGAATATTGAACAGGCTTTACGATTTTTCACCAATGTGATAAAAAAAAGAAGCATTGCCTTTTTAATTTCTGATTTTATGACAGAGGGGTATAAAGATGCCCTAAAGATAGCCAACAGGAAGCATGACCTGGTGGCTCTACGCATTTATGATAAACGGGAACTTGAATTACCCAACATAGGTTTAGTTAAATTAAAAGATACGGAAACCGGCCAGCAAAAATGGATTGACACTTCTGCAAAGGAAGTTCGGCTTCATTACAGTGTTACCGCTAAAAAACGCGAGGCAGATCTGAAAGACATGTTCAACAGATCTGGAGTAGACACGACCACTATCGGAACTCATGAATCTTACGTCCAGCCTTTAATGAATTTATTTAAACGAAGGAACAGCCGATGAAAATGGCAAATTATAAACTATTCCTTTTCCCCCCATTGGCTATTGCCTATTGCCTATTCGCTAATTTTCTGAATGCCCAAAACATTAAAGTGTCAGCTAAACTGGATTCTACTTCCATCCGGATCGGTGAACAGATACAAATTCATTTATCCATTCAGTACCAGGCCGGCAAAAACAAAATCCAGATACAATGGCCAGCCTTAACTGATACCATCGTTGGCAAAGTGGAAATAGTTAATATCTCTAAAACTGACACCACCCGGCCCTATAAAAATGATTCCCTAACTTTTTTACAAACTAAAAATATTACGATTACTTCTTTTGATTCGGGATATTATGCGCTTCCTCCCTTTACCTTTCTTGTAAATGGAGATACGACCCATCCTTATGAAACGGAAGCTTTATTACTTCAGGTCAGGAATGTAAAGGTAGACACCACCAAAGATATAAAAGACATTAAACAACCTCTAAGTGTTCCTTTCAGCTGGAAAGAACTTTTACCTTATGTCTATTGGACATTGGGACTTATTGCAGCAATACTGTTAATCGTTTATTTAACTAAAAAACTAAGTAAGGAAAAAACAAAACAACCCATTGATAACAAACCTAAGATCCCTCCGCATATACTTGCGTTGGAAGAACTGGATAAACTCCGAAGGGAAAATCTCCTTCAGGAAGGCAAGATCAAATTATACCATAGCCGTATTACCGACATTTTGCGCTATTATATCGAAAGCCGGTTTAAGATTCCCGCAATGGAACAAACCTCGGATGAAATTATGACCAGTTTCAAATCCCTGGTTATCGACCCGGAGAGTATGTCGAAATTGAAACAGATATTTCTTTTGTCTGATTTGGTGAAATTTGCAAAAGAAGAACCTTTACCAAATGAGAATGCATTGAGTCTGAACAATGCAATTGACTTTATAAAAGGTACTTTAAGAGAAGAACGAACTGAAAAAAACGAAACGATAGCCGGTGTTTAATTTCAATGACATAAAATTTGCAAATCCGGAGTTGCTTTGGCTTCTTCTTTTGATACCTTGTTTTATTGCATGGTACATCTGGAAAAGCAAAACCTATAAATCTGCAGTCACTATCTCTACCCTGCAGGGTTTTGCCGGATTACGCGTTCCTGCAAAAGTGTATTTACGTCATGGCCTTTTCGCTCTACGAACAATAGCTATCGCTTTCTTAATTATTGCAATTTCCCGTCCTCAGGCACGTTCCAGCTGGAAAGACATCCATTCGGAAGGCATCGATATTGTAATCGCAATGGATATTTCGGGGAGTATGCTTGCCCAGGATTTTAAACCCAACCGGATAGAAGCATCCAAACAAATTGCAATGGACTTTATTGATAACCGGCCCAACGATCGAATCGGATTGGTTATTTTTAGTGGCGAAAGTTTCACACAATGCCCACTCACCAGTGATCATGCAGTAATTAAAAATTTGTTCGCTGGGATTAAGACCGGAATGATCAATGATGGCACCGCGATGGGAATGGGTCTGGCCAATGCTATCAATCGCATAAAGGACAGCAGAGCCAAAAGTAAAGTCATTATCCTGTTAACGGATGGCGTAAATAATATGGGATCCATTGCTCCTTTAACAGCTGCTGATATAGCTAAAACACTGGGGATCCGTGTTTACACGATTGGCATCGGCACACGTGGAAAAGCATTATCTCCCGTTGCCCGCTATCCGGATGGCAGTTATGAATATGATTATGTGGATGTGGATGTGGATGAGCCTACGCTTCAGCAAATGGCCATTATGACCGGAGGAAAATATTTCAGAGCGACGGGCAATGACAAGTTAAAACAGATTTACCAGGAAATTGACAAACTCGAAAAAACAAAATTTGAAGAGAAAAATTTTACCAATAAAGAAGAAAAATTTTTCGCTTATGCGCTTGTTGCGGGAATAGCTCTTCTATTGGAAATGTTACTTCGCAATACCCTTTTCAGAAGTTTGACCTAGGCATGTTCAGATTAGAACACATATCCTATTTATATGCATTAGTGGCAGTACCGGTGCTGCTTATCATTTTTGTATTCATGATGCGCTGGCGCAAAAATGCAATTCGTTCTTTGGGTGATTATGACATCGTACGTCAATTGATGCCGGACGTTTCTTCCACAAAAATGAACCTGAAATTCGGCCTTCTTCTGATTACCCTTATCCTGATAATTATTGGGATTGTTGATCCCCAGGTCGGATCAAGGCTTCAGGAAGTCAAACGCAGTGGGGCTGATGTTATTATCGCACTTGACATATCCAACAGTATGAAAGCGGAAGATCTTTCACCTAACCGCCTGGGAAGGGCAAAACAGGCTATTTCCAAATTACTTGACAAATTGGATGGAGACCGGATAGGTATTGTTATTTTTGCAGGCGAACCTTTCGTTCAACTTCCCATAACAACGGATTATGCTGCCGCAAAACTATTCCTGGAAACAATTAATACGGATATTATTCCAACACAGGGTACCGCTATCGGTGCCGCTATCCGTCTGTCAATAGAATCATTTGGCCATGATGTGGGTAAAAATAAATCCATCATTGTGATCACCGATGGCGAAAATTTTGAGGACGATGCCATAAAAGCAGCACAGGAAGCAGTGGAAAGAGGAATAACAGTAAATACAATTGGCCTTGGCTCTACAAATGGATCCCCTATTCCACTCTATAAAAATGGGACACAGGTTGGTTTCAAAAAGGACAAAGATGGAAATACGGTTGTAACCAAACTGAATGAAGAAATGTTACAGGAAATTGCCTCCTCCGGAAACGGAGCGTATATTCATGCTTCTAATTCAGAAATAGGACTCAATTCAATTCTTGATGAAATAAACAAACTTGAAAAGAAAAATTTTGAAAGTAAAATGTACAGTGATTATGATGATAAATATTATCTTTTTCTTATTCCAGCTCTGCTTCTGCTGATAATTGATGTGTTTATAAATGAACGAAAAAGCAGATGGCTAATGAATATAAATTTATTTGGAGAGAAGGAGAAGAAATGAGAGGAATGTTATAGGATCAGGTGGTTAAGTAATGTAGCTGGTTACACTAAAAAAAGTGCCTAAATTGAAAAAACATCATCTTTTGTTTGCTGCTGGAGCCATTCTGATAGCAGGCTGCGCTTTTTCCCAGGATGATCCGTATACGATTCGCCAGGGAAATAAAAGTTATGAAAAAGGTAAATTTTCAGACGCGGAACAAAGCTATATGAAATCCTTACAAAAAAACAGGGATTCCTATAAAGGGGCCTTCAATCTTGGCGACGCCTATTACAAACAAGGTAAATTTAAGGAAGCTATTAACCAGTTCGAGCAACTTACTACAAAGAAAGTAAGCAAGGATACTTTAGCAAAAGCCTACCATAACCTTGGTAATTCCTATATTCAGAACTATAGGTCTCAGCCCAAAATGATGTCCAATGATTCAGCTAATTCAGATAAGGAGAAAATGCTGACCAATGGTATTGAAGCCTATAAGAAAGCTTTGAAAAACAATCCCGGTGATGAGGACACCCGGTACAATCTTGCTTATGCCTCGAGTCTGTTAAAGCAACAGCAGAAACAAAATCAGCAAAACAAAAAAAATAAAGACCAAAACAAAGATAAAAAGGACAATAAGGATAAAAGCGATCCGGACAAAAAAGATCAGAAACAGGATAAAAAACAAGATCAGCAACAACAGCCCCAATTATCAAAAGAAGACGCAAAACGTTTGCTGGATGCTTCCAATAATGAAGAAAAAAATACGCAGGAGAAGCTAAAAAAAGAGAAGGAACTGGGGAAAAAGACACAAATTGAAAAGGACTGGTAGACATGCAAAGACTCCTAAAATATTGTACAATAAGTTTATTTGCTTGGTTCGCAAGTGTATTCAGTGCATCCGAACTGGCAGCACAAAACATTACCGCCGCTGTCAGTAAAAACAGAGTTGCGGTTGGTGAAGCATTTCAGGTTGAATTCAGCATTTCAAATGGAGGAGCCGACAATTTCAAACCTCCTGCCAATTTAAGAGATTTTGACATTTATTCAGGTCCGAATGAGGGCTCGCAGGTACAGATCATTAATGGGAAAATGTCACAATCCAGTTCTGTGACGTATGTTATAGCTTCCAGGAAAGAAGGTAAGTTTACCCTGGGACCAGCGAGCATTACGACCAGTGCAGGAAAAAAAGAATCGAATAGCATTATTATTGAAGTAGTCAAAGGTGGAAATAATACCAACGGAGGTAACCCATCGGCTGGACCCAATTCTTCCGGGAATCCGGCAAATCCTTCCGGGGGGTCTTACAGCAATGATGATAATCTTTTTGCCCGGACGTCCGTAAACAGAACGAAAGTATTTCTTGGTGAACAAATTACTGTAGTGCATAAAATATACTCCAGGCTTAACCTAAGGGGTTTTCAGGATGTAAAATTTCCTTCCTACACTGGATTCTGGTCTCAGGATGCACCTCAAAAAGGACAAATTACACTTTCCACAGAAAACATAGATGGAGTAAATTACAATGTCGCAGAGTTAAAGCGAACATTTATTTTTCCACAACGAAGCGGAACACTTGAAATAGAACCACTTGAGGTAGCCTGTATTATACGGCAAAAATCAAAGCAACAACAGAACATTTTCGATCAATTTTTCGGGACAGGAGGATTTGAAGATATCGTTGTTAAAACGAAAACAAAACCGGTTAAAATTGAAGTATTGCCTTTACCTGAAGCCGGCAAACCGGAAGACTTCTCAGGTGCAGTCGGTAATTTTTCATTTAAGGCTACTTTAAGTAAGAACAAAGTTAAAACGAATGAGGCGATCAATCTTAGTGTCAGTGTGTCGGGTAGTGGAAACCTTAAATTAATAGATGCCTTAAAAGTTAATATACCTGCCGATATTGAAAAATACGATCCTAAGGTGAATGATAATGTAAATGTAACTTCCACCGGAGTTTCGGGAACAAAAAGTTTTGAATATGTTTTAATTCCACGCCATGCGGGCAGTTTTAAAATTGATCAGATTAATTTCAGTTATTTCAACTCCGATAAAAAATCCTATGTTACTCTTCCTTCCTCTGAGTTTAACATAACTGTTGAAAAAGGAAAGGAAGAAGACAATTCATCTCCTGCTGTAATGTATAATATGGAGAAAAAAGATGTTGCGATGGTCGGAAATGATATACGCTACATTAAAACAAATAACATCCAGTTAAAAAAGAAAGACGGGGAGTTCTTTGGCTCTGCCGGTTTTTATGAAGGCCTATTAAGCCCATTGTTGTTATTTGCTGCATTCCTGTTTATCCGGAGAAAACATCTGAAAGATAACAGTGATCATTTACTGGTTCGAAGCCGGAAGGCTAATAAAATGGCAAAAAAACGTTTGGAACTGGCGGAAAAGCATATGAAAGAGGATAAAAGAGAATCCTTTTATGAAGAAGTATTCAGAGCCGTATACGGATACCTGAGCGACCGTTTAACAATTCCCTTTGCCGAACTGACTAAAGATGGGGTATCTGCCCTCTTACGGTCAAAAAATGTGAGTGAAGAAACCTGTCAGAAATTGTCGGATGTACTGGATAATTGCGAGTTTGCACGTTACGCTCCTTCTTCCATATCAAAAGATCTATCAGGTACATATACGGATGCGGCGCGTGTTATTTCACAAATTGAAGCTCAATTAAGCTGATAAAAATGAAAACAAAAATTTTAAATGTTCTCCTACTCTTATTCTCGGCTGTTTGTATGGCGGACAGCAATAATACACTCCTGGATAGTGCAAACGGTGCTTATGCAAAAAACAAATTCGTGGAGTCCATTAAATACTACGATAAAATACTGGCAGGTGGTTATGAGTCTGCTGAGATCTATTATAATATTGGAAATGCCCATTATAAGAACAGGCAACTTGCCCTTGCTATTTTATACTATGAAAAAGCAAAAAAACTTTCCCCGGCTGATGAGGACATCAATTACAATTTGAAATTGGTCAATGAAAAGTTAGTTGATAAAATTGAGGTTCTTCCCCAGCTTTTTATCAAAGACTGGTGGAATAGTTTTTTATCCTCCTTATCGGAAAAAACGGGATCAATGATCGGCATTGTCTTATTCTGGCTTGGTTTTTTCGGACTATTCATCTATTTTGTATCCAGGCGTCGTCTCTTAAAACAAATAGGTTTTGGGACGGCTACAGTTGCCTTCTTATTTTCTTTCCTTGTTTTCTTTGTGACCCAAAAAAGTTCCATCCGAAATTCCACTCATACGAACGGCATTGTACTTTCCCTGTCTGTCAATATCAAGGGATCTCCTTCCGAACAAGGAACTGACTTATTCGTTTTACATGAAGGAACAAAAGTCGGCATAGAGCAAAGGAATGAGAATTGGACAGAAATTAAAATTCCCAACGGTAACAGGGGTTGGATAAAATCAAGTGATCTGGGGATTATTTGACATTTAACTTAATTTATTTATCTTTCCTTACCGAAATCACAACAAAAAGATGGTTGCTCAAATAACCCATGGGATAAAAGTAAGTGTGATCACGCGACTCTTGGAGGATCAATCCAATCCTGATCTCAATTATTTCCTTTTTGCTTATATCATTAAAATTGAAAACAATAGTGAGTTTACCGTCCAGCTTCTTCGCCGAAAATGGTATATTTTTGATTCCAATGGCGATCGGCGTGAAGTGGAAGGCGAAGGGGTAGTTGGCCAGCAGCCTGTTATTCCGCCTGGGGAATTTTACGAATACGAATCTGCCTGTGATCTAAGCAGTGAAATGGGAAGCATGCATGGGACGTATCTGATGATCCGGGAGATTGATAAAAAAACGTTCGATATAAAAATTCCACGTTTTGAATTGATCGTACCACGCCGGTTAAACTAATTTTGAAGCTCTTATCATTTCCCGTTTTCCAGGGGGCCCGGGAATACTTTCAACAAAAAAACCTGTGTTTTTCAATATCCTCTTCACTTCTCCCTTTGCACAATACGTCACTAAAATTCCTCCCGGCTGCAATGTCCCGAAAATCTTAAAAAAGATTTCCTTTGTCCAAAGTTCTGGCTGCAGACGCGGAGAAAATGCGTCGAAATAAACAATATCCAATGATTCATGAAATACACTGTCCTGAATCTTCTCTTGTCTTTTACTAAACAAAAAATGTTGGGAAAATTTCATCTTGTCATTAAATCGACTCGTATGCATCGAAGTGAAAACATCGGAATAGCAGTTAGAATTTAAAAAATCAGGATAATTCAGTTGATCAACGTAGCTCTGTTTAACAGGATGCGGCTCAAGCGTCAAATAATTAATCTTAAATCCGGGATGTTGTTTGGAATATAAAAAAGTTAAAAAAACATTCAATCCCGTCCCCATTCCAACTTCCAGGAGATTAATTTCCTTTTTATTTACCTGACGAACATGATAATCTAAACCCGCATTGATAAATATATGTCTGGATTCTGTTATTGCCCCATTATAAGAGTGGTAATGCTCGTTTTGCTCACATAAGTATAACGTAGAAGAGCCATCTCCGGTCTTTACAAGTTCAACTTTCACCGTCCTTTATTTACTTGTAATCTTAAATTCTGTCCTGCGGTTCTGCTGACGACCTTCTTCTGTATCATTACTGGCAATAGGCTGAGTTAATCCATACCCCTTGAATGCCAGCCGGTCAGCCTGAATCCCCTTAGAGATCAGGTAATCAACCACTGACTTCGATCTCGACTCTGATAACACCTGATTGTAATTCGCGCTTCCTTTATTATCCGTATGCCCCGATATTTCAATTTTAAGATTTGGCATATCGTTTAACATTTTTGTAAGGCGCTCCAACTCATTCGTCGATTCCGAACGGAGTGTGGCTTTATCAAAATCAAAGAAAATATTATTCAGAATGATTTTCGTCCCAACATCAAACTTTTTTAATGCAATATCCCTGACAATTTCCTGGTATGCTGCAGAAGCAGGAATATCCACATTTTCAGAATGAAATAAATATCCTTCCGCTTTTACTGCAATGCCATAATTTTTGCCGGAAGGTAAGGAAACAAGGTATTTACCAGATATACTGTTTGAGTTGAAATTAGCAATTACTTCATTCTTCCCGTTATCAACTAATTCGATAGAAGCCTCGATCGGCTGATTCGTCTTTTCATCTGTTACTACCCCTTTTAAAAGGGTTATCTGCGCGGACCTTATTTCCACAGGAGGAGCGATTACACGCTCCTTTATAGGTTCGGCAGCACTTGCCAGCAAATTATCTTCTGTATTCAGTACGGGAATTTTTTCGTCTCCAAGAAAGGTGATCATGTAGTTATCCAATTCTCCGTAACCACTTGGATTAAAGGAGGCATAATAACCATGCTTTCCACTAGCCGAAATCACAAAAAACACATCATCATCCGGTGTATTGATAGGATATCCAAGATTAACCGGCTCTGTCCATTGACCATTCACCAAAGTTGATTTAAAAACATCATACCCTCCCATGCTATTATGCCCTCTTGAACTGAAATACATCGTTTTTCCATCGGGATGAATAAATACGCCTTCTTCACCATAAGGTGTATTGATCGGGGCTCCTACATTCACCGCTTTTCCCCATCTGCCCTTCTCATCCTTTTTACTATAATAGATATCCTTATCTCCAAGACCTCCCTTCCGATCGCTCACAAAAAACAAAGTTCTTTCATCAAATGAGATAGAAGCAGTGGACTCATGGGCATCGCTATCGATATTTTTATTCATTTTTTCGGGCTTACTCCAGTTAGCTCCTTTTAAATGACATTCATAAATGTTTCCGTCACCCCGATCATCAATATAAACATAGAGCGTCTGGCCATCAGGTGATAACCCAGCTGTAGCATCATGACCTTTTGTATTGATCGGAGGCCCAATATTTACTGCTGTTGACCATTTTCCTTCCTTTTTATTGGAAATATAAATGTCTTCAAAATATTCATTTAATTCGGGTGCTATTCCACCTCCGGTGGTGTTATCCCGCCTGGAAGTAAAGATCATGACAGATTCGTCAGCCGAAATAACAGCTCCGTAATCAGGATATTTGGTATTGATCTCCGGTCCCACATTATCTATAAAAACCCGGGCGGGATTTTTTTCCAGTTCCTTGCCATTTTCACATTCTTCTATTTTCCGTTTCACCTCATCCCCCAAGGCATTCAATTCCTTTATGTCATTTCCATTCAGTAGTTTCAAAAATTGATTAAAAGAATCAATTGCTTTATCCCACTGCATATTCAGATGATAAGCACGCCCCAGATAATACAGTAGTTGAGGATCAACCGCTGGATCGAGCTTTTGTGCCTTTTCCAAATACGTCAGCGATTTGGTTCTAAAGCTTGTATTAAAATAAGATTTCCCGATTTTAAAATTTAATAAGGCATTATCAGGATTAAATGCGTATGCTTTCATGTAGGGATCAATAGCCGACTTATACCAGATATCCCCCCGATTAAAAAAATCATCACCCAGACCGATATTACGTTTGGCCTCTTTTAAACCATCTTTGTCATTTTTGAAATTATCCTTGGTAAATTCCACATTTTGCTGGGCCAAAAGCACAAACGAACAGCAAACAACACTTAAACTTAAAAGAGAACTACAGATGCGTTTATTCATATTTCTATTTATCACAACTTGCTGCATAATTTTTTCCTTGTTCAACACCCAGCTTACCCGCCATTTCCCAATCTTTACAAGCACTTTCGTCACGCATCATTTCCTTGGCTATTCCCCGGTTCAAGTAAGCATAACCGTATTTGTCATTGTATTTAATAGCCATAGAGGCGTCTTCCGTTGCACCTTTGTAATCTTTTAATTTGTATTTAGCCGCTGACCGGTTATTGTAAGCGAATGAATAATCGGACTTAATATTAATAGCCGCAGAGAAATCTTCCACAGCACTCCGATAATCTTTCATATCATACTTTGCGCTACCTCTGTTATTGTAGGCTAAATAATAATTTTTTTTAATACCAATGGCTTTCGTGTAAAAATCAATAGCCTTTTTATATTCTCCGGTTTTGCGATAAATGCTACCAAGGTTATTATAGGCAAATGCCATTTCAGAATTAAGTGTAATTGCTTTTGTATAATCCAGGATAGCTCCCGGATAATCTTCTAATTCGCGTTTTGCACTTCCTCTGTCGTTATAGGCGTAAGCATAATCCGGTTTAAGCATAATGGCTTTATCATAATCCGATAAAGCTCCTTTATAGTCTGAATTTTCAAATTTTAATCCGGCATTATAATAATAGGCCTGGGCATTGTTTCCATTTAATTCAATTGTTTTGGCATAATCCATTCCCGCCCCCTGCTTATCCCCTATACTGTATTTGGCCTGCGCCCGGCTAAAATAAGCATTGTCGTTATTGGCATTAATCAAAATCGCTTTGTCAAAATCACTGATCGCTCCTTTACTGTCTTTCAATTCCATTTTAGTATTGCCCCGGTTGAGGTATGCTAAGTCAAAGTCAGCTTTTAATCCGATAGCCTGATTAAAGTCGTTTAAAGCAGCCTGGTAATTTTTAGCACTATAATCTGAGATACCGCTGTTATAGAATTTCTCGGCATCCTGACCAGGCTCCAGGTTACTAGCCCTTACCGTATCAACTTGAGAATAAACAGTAACTGCAAACCAAAAAATCAAAACAACTAGTAAAAAATATCGAAAACTATTTTCTAATTGTCCCCTCTTCATAACTTTAAAACTTTCAAACATTTAAACTTTAAACTTATTTACTCAATATCTTAAACTCCGTTCTCCGATTCAATTGTCGACCTTTTTCCGTCGAATTTTCAGCAACAGGCTGGGTAAAACCGTATCCCTTATAAACCATACGACCAGTTTCAACTCCCTTCTTCTTCAGATATTCAACCACTGCTTTGGCTCTAGCTTCCGATAACCCCTGGTTGTACTCTGCATTTCCAATGTTATCGGTGTGTCCGGATATTTCGATTTTCAGAGTTATTAATTCATTCATTAATTGCAGTAACCTTTCCAACTCATTAGTAGATTCCGGACGAAGGTCCGATTTTCCCGTATCGAAAAAAATATTATTAAGAACAATTTTGCTTCCAACAACTACTTTATTAAGCACTACATTTTTTTCTATTTCCTGATAAGAACTGCTTGCCGGAATATCAAAATTTTCCGAATGAAAAAGATAATCAGGAGCTTTTACCGCAATACCATAATTTTTACCAGAAGGAAGTGAAATCAGATATTTTCCGGTAGAACTATTGGATTTAAAACTTGCAATCAATTCATTTTTCTGATTATCCACCACTTCAATTGTAGCTTCAAGCGGTTTACCTGTCTGGGCATCTGTGATGATTCCTTTTAATAAGGTAGTTTGGGAAACCTCTGTTTTAACGGAGTCAGATTTTGTTGTACTGTCTTTGGGGGCATCCATAAATGAAATCATATAAATGTCCAGCGCTCCAAAACTATCTTCACGGGAAGATGAATAGTAACCATGCTTTCCACTTCCCGACATAACAAAAAATATGTCATCTTCCGGCGTATTAATAGGGTAACCCATATTAACCGGCTTCGACCACTTTCCATCTTTTCCGAGCGTGGATTTGAAAATATCATATCCTCCCATGGAATTGAATCCCTGAGAACTAAAATAAAGTGTTTTTCCATCCGGATGTGCAAAAACTCCATCTTCACCATAAGGTGTATTAATTTCAGAGCCCATATTCACTGCCTCTCCCCATTTTCCCTTGACATCCTTGGTACAATAATAAATATCCCGGTCTCCGATCCCACCAGGTCTGTCACTAACAAAATATAGTATTTTCCCATCATATGACAAAGAAACGGATGATTCATGGTATTTGGTATTCACTCCACCCCCGATTCTTACAGGTTTCTCCCATTTATCACCGTCCAAATGCGTTTCAAATAAGTCCCCGTCATTTTCATCCAGGTAGACATAAAGGGTTTGTCCATCTAAGGACAAACCGGCGGTAGCATTATGTTTTTCGTCATTGATCGGTTTCCCGATATTTTGAGCTTCCTCCCATTTCCCATCTTTTTTATAAGAAATATAGATGTCTTCGAAATATTCGTTTAATAACAGGTCTTTCGCCCCGCCGGTAGAAGTATTGCGTTTGGAAGTAAAGATCAGCTCAGATTCGTCCGCCGATATCTCCGCCCCATATTCAGGATAAATTGTGTTGATCGCTGATCCCACATTTTCAATTTTAACATTGTCTGGTTCTTTAACAAGCAACTTGCCATTTTTGCATTCTGTAATGCGTTTTTGAATAGCCTCATTCAGTTCTTTCTGTTCATTTGGCAAAAGTGATTTAAAAAACTTCGTGTATTCATAGATTGCTTTATCCCATTGAAGATTCAGGTGATACGCTTTTCCTAACATCAAATGCAGTTGAGGATCTACATTAAAATTAAGTTTTTGAGCCTTTTCCAAAAAAGGAATAGCCTTTAACCGGGTATAGGAACTCAAATAACAAGCTCCTATTTTAAAATTCAATTCTGCATTCTCCGGATTAAACTCATTGGCTTGTATATAAAAATCCAGCGCCTGCTTATATTTGATGTTTCCCTGACGATAGAAGTCATCTCCTTTACTAATCGCTTTTTCTGCTTCCTTTAATCCTTTGGGATCATTGGGAAAATTTGCTTTGGAAAAATCAATATTTTTTTGGGAAAAAGAAAAAAAAGACACGAATGAGCCAATAACTATTAAAAATTGCCCTTTTTGCATATTTCTCAGAATTTCAAATATCCCATACAGATAGACGCTCAGAGCGCTGACGCCCGGGTTTAAAATAATCTTTGTGTTCCAGCAAAAAAGCCATAATGAAGTAGACAATAACGGGGGAGCCAGCAGTAAAAAAAGAAAGATAAATAAAATACATCCGTATATGGGTAGAGCGTATACCAAGTTTCTTACCCCACCAGGCACATACACCAAAGGCTTGTTGTTCAAACCAATCCTGAATAGAATGTACCTTTTTAGTAACCATGGGACAAAGGTATTAAGAAACTGCTATATCTCCACCTCTCCTTTAAAAACAAAAGTGGCAGGACCTTCCAGCCAGATATTATCAAAAGTACCATCCGCCTTATGGTTAAAATGGACGCTCAGATCCCCCCCCCGTGTTTTTATCCTGCAAAGGTTTCCGCTATCTGATACGTTGGTGAGCGATCCAACAAGAGCCGCAGCTGTAACTCCTGTTCCACAGGAAAATGTCTCCTCTTCCACTCCACGTTCATAGGTACGTACAAACAATAGATTATTTTGCTTCTCTATAAAATTAACGTTTGTTCCCTTTTCTTTGAAGCGTTCACTATACCTTATTTTTCGACCTTCTTCCCGGACATTATAATTTTCAATATCATTAACAAATTTTACGTAATGAGGGGAACCTGTGTTTAAAAAATAAAAATCCGTATTCTCTTCTATTCCCGTTACATCATTCATCTGCAGACTTACCCAATCGTTCTTTATCAAGGCTCTATGTTCTCCGTCAATTGCAATAAACTTTGCCTTTTCCGTTATTAGCGCAAGTTTCTGAGCCAAGGCAACTATGCAGCGACCTCCGTTGCCACACATCGAACTCTCCTGACCATCTGAATTATAATACACCATTTCAAAATCATACCCTGATTTATTTTGCAACAACATTAATCCATCCGCGCCAATCCCAAAGCGCCTGTCACATAATTTAGCAACAATTCCGTTTGCATTTCGATCAAAACGCATATCCCGATTATCTATAATCACAAAATCATTTCCTGTTCCCTGGTATTTGTAAAAAGCGCTTTTCATTTTATGTATTATTTTAACAAAGTTAAAACGGCCTCCTCGTTCACCGGTTCCATCTGCTTGAAATCATTCGTATACTCTAATTTGTAAACACCTTGTTGTAATTTTAAATAACTATTTTCATCCAGTTTATACAATTTAACATCCTCCTGTGTGGCAATTCCAAACAAAACGACCTTATTTTTTGCCATTTTATATCCTTTGTAATTAATTGGAGAAAGCCAGAATTCAACGTTCATTGACTGCCTGATCAATACTTGATCATCTTTGATTCCGCTTAATTCTTGAAGTAAAGAGTCTTTATTACCGGGAGAGGAAAGATTGATCATATCCACCTGCTTAACGATCAGTAATTCGTCTTTTTTCACAACAATGTCAAGATTGGCAGTACTCTTAACAGTCATTTTCGCGCCTTTTGCTGAATCGTTCTTAGCAACCGTTGTGTTTTTATTCTTTAACCGAATACGCTCATCTGTCTGATCTTTTATTTTTTCTTCTGTTTTTTCCTCCTGCTTTTGAGATAATCCCCTGTAAAAACTCAACTCTTTGAAATAATCATCCAGTTTCAAAATAAAAAAACCTCCTCCTACCAATAAACCAACCAGAAGGCCAATCATAAACGATTGTAACTTATCTTTGAAGTGCGGCATGGGATATTAGGGATGTCACTACAAAGGTAATCGTATTAAACATGTAAAGTGGTATCCCTGTTAAATTATGTTAAGGTCTTTTATTTCTTTCAATAAGGACTGAAATTTGCGTTGGTATAGATAGCTCAAAATCTTTGTATAATCTTAAAAACTCAATGTTATGAAAAAGATGCTTAGTATTTTCCTTGTTGCAGGAATCGGCGGTATCACTGCACTTGAAGTAGATCACCACTTTACTAAACAAGATGCAAATTATAGCGCAAAACAAATTGCTCCCAAAGAGGTGAAATTTGTCAATATGCCTGGCAGCCCTGCTGAAACGACAGTCAATTTTGTCAATGCTGCCGAGATGACAGTTCATGCTGTGGTGCATATAAAGACCACCTATGCTGTAGAAAACTCCTATCAGAATAATAACAACGACCCTTTCTATAACTTATTTTTTGGCGCCAGGCCTCCGCAACAGCAGCCTCTCCAGCCAATGTCGGCGGGCTCCGGTGTAATCATCAGTGGAGATGGTTATATTGTTACCAATAATCACGTTGTGGAACACGCTGAAAAAATTGAAGTTGTACTAAACGATAAACGTACTTATCCGGCGGTGATTATTGGACGAGACCCCAATACAGATCTTGCCTTATTGAAAATAAAAGAACAAAATCTTCCTTATGTTACCTATGGAAATTCAGACGATCTGAAAGTGGGAGAATGGGTACTGGCAGTTGGAAATCCGTTTAATCTTACTTCCACCGTTACGGCAGGTATTGTAAGTGCCAAGGGACGGGACTTAAACATACTGGATGGCGGAGACCGTGAAAATGGCAATTATCCGATCGAATCTTATATTCAGACGGATGCTGCTATCAATCCAGGAAACAGTGGTGGAGCATTGGTCAATACCGCCGGAGAACTGGTAGGCATTAACGCAGCGATTAAATCCAATACTGGCTCATATGCAGGTTATTCCTTTGCTATACCTGTTAATATTGTAAAGAAGGTAATGGCCGATCTGCTGGAATATGGGGAAGTTCAACGTGCTTTTATCGGGGTAAGTATCCGAGACCTGGATGCAAAACTCGCTTCAGAAAAACACATCAAAGACATCCGGGGTATCTATGTGAATGCAATTACAGATGGAGGTGCAGGTGAAGATGCAGGTATTCACGAAGGCGATGTAATTATGAAAATAGCCGATGTGGATGTAAATAATGTTCCGGAATTGCAGGAACAAGTCAGTAAGTTCCGCCCCGGCGATAAAATCATGATTACATTACAAAGAAACGGTGAAGAAAAAATAGTTCCGTTAACATTGAAAAACCGCAAAGGAAACACCGCTGTGGTGAAAAAAGAAAAATCTGAAGTGATTAGTGTTCTCGGTGGCAGTTTCGAGCAGGCAAGTCCGGATGAAATGAAACGGTTGAATATCAAAAATGGCCTTAAAGTTGTCCGCTTGAATGGTGGTAAGCTAAGGGCTTCTGGTATAAGAGAAGGTTTTATTATCACTAAAATCGATAAGAAAGACGTTAATACATTGGATGATGTAAAAAATGACCTGGAAAATAAAGAGGGGGGTGTGCTAATTGAAGGTATCTATGCAAACGGGATGCGGGCCTATTATGGTTTTGGATTATGAGAAGCGGTTTTAAATAAATTCCCAAAAGCAGTTCATCGACCAAAAAGCCCCCCTTAAAGGGGGCTTCTTCTAATTGATCTAAATTGTTCCAAGTAGATGAACCTCAATAAATTATATTTAGCCTAAACCATTGACAACTCGTAATAATTGAAATACATTTGCGTTAGTTTTAATAGAAGGTTAATAGATCGTTAACACTGTAAACAAATCAAATGAGACAGTTAAAAATCACCAAGTCGATCACCAATCGCGAAAGCGCATCTCTTGATAAGTACCTTCAGGAAATAGGTCGGGAAGAATTGATTACTGCTGAAGAAGAAGTTTCGTTGGCTAAACGTATCCGCGATGGAGATCAGATCGCACTGGAAAAACTGACAAAAGCAAATTTGCGTTTCGTTGTTTCTGTGGCTAAACAATATCAAAACCAGGGCTTAAGCCTTCCTGACTTGATTAACGAAGGTAACCTCGGTTTGATAAAAGCCGCAAAACGTTTTGATGAAACACGTGGTTTTAAATTCATTTCTTACGCCGTATGGTGGATTCGCCAATCAATTCTACAGGCACTGGCAGAACAATCCCGTATTGTTCGTCTGCCCTTGAACCAGGTAGGTTCTCTGAATAAAATCAACAAAGCATTTTCAAAACTTGAACAGGAATTTGAACGTGAACCAAGTGCGGAAGAATTATCCAACTTATTGGATCTTCCAGAAGATAAAGTAGCCGATACGATGCGTGTTTCGGGTCGCCATGTATCCATGGATGCCCCATTTGTGAATGGAGAAGACAACAGCCTCCTGGACGTTCTGATTAATCCCGATTCTCCAAAGGCTGACAATGGTTTAATGAATGAGTCTCTTCAACGGGAAATAGAACGTTCTCTTTCTACACTCACAGAACGCGAAAGGGATGTCATAAAATTATTTTTTGGCATAGGCCAAAATCATGGTTTAACTCTTGAAGAAATTGGCGCCAAGTTCGATTTAACGCGTGAACGCGTTAGGCAAATCAAAGAGAAGGCTATTCGTCGCCTTCGCCACAATTCCCGCAGTAAATTATTAAAAGCTTATTTAGGATAATATGGCAATCGCAATTAAGCCTATGATTAAAACAAGTACGTATGAGAGTGAATTAGGATCCTGGATCGAACAGGAAAAAGCCGCGATTGAACTAATCAAGGCCGTTGGTGCGCTTTGGTTTGAGAAGTCAGTTGAATTAATCATTTTTCGTAATCAGCTTATCGACCGCAGTTCCAGTGAAATTATGAACCTGCATCTTTATGCAAAGTACATGGTTAAGCAACCCATTCACATTTTTGATACGGTCATGCTTGCCAATGAGCTGATTAAACTTGACTTGGCTCCTTCCCGCATTGACATTGGCCGTCTTTGCAGCGAATGGCTAACAGAAAGGGGAGACTATAAAATCTCTGGGGATTTTGTGAGCAAGAAACTGGCAGGATATATCGGGAAAGAAAAAAACACGCTAAAACCAAAAGACATCGTCCTGTATGGTTTTGGACGTATCGGACGCCTGGCGGCACGGGAACTTATTGCGCAGGCTGGTAAAGGGATGCAATTACGCCTGCGCGCAATTGTAACCCGTACAAACTCTCCCGAAGATATTACAAAAAGAGCCGACCTGTTGAGAACAGATTCTGTTCATGGTCCATTCCCTGGTACCATTATTGAAGACCTGAAAAACAAAGCTTTGATTGTTAATGGACATACCATTAAAATGATCGCGGCTAAAAATCCGGATGAAATAGATTATGAATCCTATGGCATAAAGGATGCTTTATTAATTGACAATACAGGTGTTACCCGCGACCGGGATGGTCTTTCCAAACACCTTCAATCCAAAGGTATAAGCAAGGTATTATTAACGGCTCCCGGAAAAGGAAACATTCCCAATGTGGTATACGGCGTCAATCAGGCTTCCCTTGAAATTGAAAAAGAACAGATTTTTTCGGCTGCGAGCTGTACAACGAATGCCATCATACCGGTTTTGAAAGTCATCGAAGATAAAATTGGAATAAATCATGGACATATTGAAACGATCCATTCTTATACCAATGATCAGAACTTGCTTGATAATTACCATCCAAAATACCGCCGTGGTCGTTCTGCTGCGTTGAATATGGTCATTACAGAAACGGGTGCCGGAAGCGCGATCACAAAAGTACTGCCATCCCTGAAAGGTAAACTGACTGCCAACTCGGTGCGCGTACCGACTCCTGATGTATCTCTGGCAATCCTTTCTTTAACTGTCCATAAGGAAGTCGATAAAGAATCGGTCAATGAAATCATGAAAGAGGCCGCCCTGAAAGGTGATCTCGTGGAACAGATTCAGTATTATTACAGCAATGAGCTAGTATCCACGGATGTGATCGGGAATCCTTGTGCTTCTGTATTCGACAGCCAGGCTACCTTAGTCAGCGAAGATAAAAAGAGCATTGTTTTGTATGTATGGTATGATAATGAATATGGCTACACCCGCCAGGTAATAAGGTTGGCAAAATACGTTGCTGAAGTTATCCCCTTGAGGTATTATTAGACATTTTTCTTCAACAATAAATCACGTTTAAATTCCGAGGTGAAATGAAACTCTACTTTCGGATGTGTTTCCCGTGCCATACCCAATATCCACTCGGATTGTGCCAGGAACACAGGGTTTTTATCCTTATCTATCACGATATAGTTAGATTTCAATCTTAAAAATTCCTCCAGTTCTGATTTATTGTCAGAAGTCACCCAGCAGGCCTTAAAATAGTTCAAAGGCCTGAATTCACAGGATGCAGCATATTCATTCTTTAAACGGTATTGAATGACTTCGAATTGAAGCTCCCCCACCGTGCCTATTATTTTTCGGTTTCCGGGTTGCTGGGTGAACAATTGTGCAACGCCCTCATCCGTTAATTGACTTAATCCTTTTTCAAGTTGCTTGGATTTCATCGGATCCTTGTTTTCCACTTCTTTAAAGATTTCCGGAGAAAAGCTGGGAACCCCCTGATAAAGAAAATTTTCACCCTCAGTCAGCGTATCTCCGATCTTAAAACTTCCTGTATCATACAAGCCCACCACATCTCCTGCATAAGCTTCTTCAATAAGGTTTTTATCCTGTGCCATAAATGTTACAGGATTGCTGAACTTTAGGTCCTTATTCAAACGAACATGATGAAAGAATTTATTCCGCTCGAATTTACCGGAGCATACCCTTAAAAATGCTATCCGGTCACGGTGACGCGGGTCCAGATTAGCGTGGATCTTAAATACGAATCCGCTGAATTTTTCTTCCTCCGGTTTTACAAACCGCATATCCGCCTTCCGGCCTATAGGTGCGGGAGAAATCCGCACAAATGTATCCAGCAATTCCTGTACTCCGAAATTATTCAATGCGCTTCCAAAAAACACGGGTGCCAGATCCCCTTTTAAATAGTGTTCATTCCGGAAGGTCTCATACACTCCTTCTATCAACTCCGTATCCTCCCGCAATTTATCAGCAGGCTCCTCCCCTACTTCCTTATCGAGCGCCTTATCACTTAAATTCTTAATGGCAACAATTTCCCGTTCAATTGTAGTCTTACTGGCATTAAACAGGTTTAAATTTTTCTCATACAAATTATAAACTCCTTTGAAAGTAGCTCCAATTCCAATTGGCCAGCTCAAGGGTCTTACATTGATGTTCAGTTTTTCCTCCAGTTCATCCAGCAGATCAAAGGGGTCGCGTCCTTCCCGGTCCATTTTATTAATAAAAACAATAACCGGAGTTTTGCGCATACGGCACACATTCATCAGTTTCTCGGTTTGTTCTTCCACACCTTTGACACAGTCAATCACCAGGATAACGCTGTCTACTGCCGAAAGCGTGCGATAGGTGTCTTCTGCAAAGTCTTTGTGGCCGGGAGTGTCCAACAGGTTTACCTGTATATCACTATAATTAAATACCATAACGGAGGTGGCGACAGAAATACCCCTTTGCTTTTCGATCTCCATGAAATCGGAAGTAGCTGTTTTCTTTATCTTATTTGATTTAACAGCACCCGCCGTCTGAATAGCACCTCCAAATAAAAGAAGTTTCTCCGTGAGCGTAGTCTTACCTGCATCCGGATGACTTATAATCGCAAATGTTCTCCTCTTGGCAAGTTCCTCAGCTATTTTCATAATTGTTGACAAAAGTATTAAAAGTTTTAGCAGCAATGGTATAAATTTACAACCTGAACCTATCTCTATCGTAGATGTTTAAAATTGATCATACCGTTACTGAACGCTTTTTGCGTTATGTGAAAATCGATACACAATCTGACCCGGATTCCGTTACCAAACCTTCTACTGAAAAACAAAAAAATCTTGGAAATATACTGGTAAAGGAATTACTGGAGATGGGCATTCAGGATGCTCACCTGGATACGTTTGGCTATGTATATGCTACAATTCCAGCTACAACAAAAAAAAAAATTCCGGTCATTTGTTTTTGCTCTCATATGGACACCTCTCCAGATTGCAGTGGGAATAATGTCAACCCGGTAATCCATACAAAATACAATGGAGAGAATATTTCTTTGCCTAACGACGCTACTCAGGTGATCCGTATATCTGAACATCCGAATCTGAAAGAACAGCTGGGCAATGATATCATCACAGCAGATGGAACTACCTTGCTTGGAGCTGATAATAAAGCCGGGATAGCCGAAATAATGGATGCTGCTCATTTTTTAGTAAAACATCCGGAAATAAAACACGGTACAATTAAACTACTCTTTACTCCAGATGAAGAGATTGGACGTGGTGTCGATAACCTGGATATCAAAAAACTAGGAGCTGACTTTGGCTATACCATGGACGGAGAATCTGCAGGTCACCTGGAAAATGAAACGTTTTCTGCGGATGCCGTTATTCTGACCATTCATGGGGTAAGTACGCATCCTGGTTTTGCCAAAGGTAAAATGGAAAGTGCCATTAAAATTGCCTCTGATCTGATCAGCACATTGCCGAAAGATCGCCTTTCACCGGAAACAACCGAAAAGAAAGAAGGATTCATTCATCCTGTGAGTGTAAACGGCATCATTGAAAAAGTTACCATTCATTTTATTATTCGCGACTTTACAAATGAAGGACTTCTGAATCATGAGAATTTCCTAAAAGAACATACGGCAAAAATACTGAACAACTATCCACATTCCAGCTATGAGTTTAAGGTTCAGGAGCAATACCGGAATATGAAACTAATTCTGGACAAACATCCCGAAGTAGTTGCTTATGCACTAGAAGCCATCGAACGAGCCGGTTTAAAAGCCATTAAATCCAGTATTCGAGGTGGCACGGATGGCTCCCGGCTTTCTTTTATCGGACTTCCCTGTCCGAACATATTCGCAGGCGAACATGCCTTCCATTCCAAACAGGAATGGGTATCTGTACAGGACATGCAAAAAGCCGTTGAAACAATCCTGCACTTATGTGCTATTTGGGAAGAACGCTCTTAATTATTTTCTGCACTGCCATAACCTTTTGTCTTTATTAACGTAGAACGGTTAGTAAAAGAAACTATCAAGTTCAAAAATGATCTTTTTTTTAGGTAAAATTGCTTATTATGATTTCATCTAGAATAGCTACAGCGGGATTGATCCTCGGAGCATTGGCATTTTCCTCCCTTAAGGCAACCGGACCATTGAAAATTAATAACGATAAAGTTTCTGTGGCAGGCCTCTGTGATTCAGGCTCTTATTCGTTTTTGTCCAATCCTTCCATTTATGAAGAAGGCTGGGATCTATTACCGCAAGCCAGATTCTGGCGGAAAGTTATGCATACCCCTCCGGATTCGGGTTATTTAAGTATTTCCAGTAACCGTGAAATCATTACAAAAATGTCTTCCAAAGACTGGCTGAAAATCAATAACATAAACAAAAACCATTTGTTGGACAGCATCGTGGAAGCCAATTGCCTCGGACCTGATGACCAATTATTATTCACAGCAGGTAAGAGCGATTTTTATAAAATAGCCCCGGTTCTTTCGAGCATTGATAAAGCTGTTAAAATATTTGAAAGGGAAGATACAGATCCCTTTTACGCCCAGGCTATTTTGTTGATCGAAAGTCCCGGCCGCATGCAAAAATCTACGGCTGGTGCATTCGGACCATTTCAGTTGATGCGCTCAGTAGCCATGCGCATGGGGTTAAAAGTAAATAAGTCCACCGATGACAGGAAGGATTTTGAAAAATCGGCATGGGCCGCTGCTAAACTTATCCGTACGATCTGTTTGCCGGAAACCCGTTCTATGCTGGATAGAAATGGCATTAAATACAAAGAAACCGATTTGTGGTTCCGTTTACTGGTTTTACATGTATATCATGCTGGTGCAGGAAATGTGGCACCCGTAATTGATAAGATCTGTCCCAGCGAAGGTAATCAGGAACTGATCAAACAAATCTGGCAAACCAGTTGTGGCTGTTTCAGAAACTCTTCCCAGAATTACTCTCAGCTGGCCATTGCTTCTCTTTTGGAGCTTGACGCTTTAATTTTAACTAGTCACAGAAATTAAAAAGCTCCCCGATTTATCGGAGAGCTTTTAACCAGGGTAACCAATGGGGCTCGAACCCCGCTTAGAGGCTCAGTTAACATATCTGATATTGAGGTCATTGGCCAGGTAAAAACCTGGCGCACCTCTGGCGCACTTGACCCATTTTGACCCATTACCTTTTTTTTGTTTTTAGCTTTCATGAGCATCAAATTATTTTAATAGAAACGCTTCGCTCACAAACCCTTGCGATTTTTTCAATGGTTTTGGTTGAAAGATGTTTTTGGCGGGTCACGTAATAAAAACCCTGCTCAGTATACCCGGCCTCCCGAGCGATATCCTTTAAAGCCCTTCCTGATAGTTTGGCCATAGCGTGCACCATTTTACCATAATGCGGTGATGGGGTGCGTTCTTTAACGGAAAAACCATTATCACTGGGTATAGTAGAATCTTCCATATAAAATCATCAAGTATTAGCTAAAGAAATTCTTTATTACATAAACTAATGAAGGGGATCTAGCCGGTCAATGAGCTTGTTTTGAAGCCTTAAAAGCATATCCTTTAATTCCCTTACCTCTATTTCAAGGGCCGATATCTTTGTCTCCATCGGTTTCTTCTGCTCTGTCTGTGGATCTAAAGCAAATTCCTTCGCATCCTCTGGTAGTAAATCATTGAAGGAAACATTGAGTATCCCTGCTATTTTACAAAGACGATCAAAATGGATATCGCCTTTTTTCTTTTCAATATCTCCATAAGCAGCCTGAGAGATTCCAAGCTGGTCAGCCATTTCTTCCTGACTAAAGTGCGCCTTGTTGCGCAAATATTTAATATGTGAACCTATGTCCATTACACATCAAAGTTATTTCCTTGTGGAGCAAAGTGTTAACGGTTTTGTTAATAACTTTAAAGGTATTTTCCTTTATTTTAAGTGTTAAACCTTTAATATTGTATTCTAATATTTAGACCAAGTTCTAAAATATAGACTACAAAACCCAAGCCAAACTAAAATTATACTCATGGTTTCCACTTTAAAAGCAATAAAACAACCCAAAAAGTCCAATCCCTTACAGGATTGGTATGAAGGACTTCCTTCGAACAAGAAAATAAAGATCCGGGACCGGATCCTTTTGGACTGTGAAATATCCAAAGCCACCTTTTATAATTACCTGCTCGATCCCTAGTCCATCCCAAAACTTACCATGCTAGCCATTTCAAACATCGCCGATCGGCCCTACAAAAAATTATTTCCACAAACAGGTAACTCTTCAAAAAAATGAGTAAAAAAACGATTTATATCTGCGGCCCTATTTCTTATAACCCTCAGGAAGCTTTTGACAATTTTCTTTGGGCGGAGATAGGACTGAAACGTGAAGGATATAATGTGATCAATCCTTTCACCCTTGTCGAAGGACTTGACCTTCATCCTACTAAGGACTATGAAAAAATAATGCGCATCTGCGTGAGTGAAATGGTTTCCAAAGCTGAAGAGGTCTGCACGCTTATTAACTGGTTTGAATCTCCCGGAGCAAAAAGAGAAGTCAGTATTGCCAGAGAAATGAAAATTCCTGTTAAACACATCACTAAATATTTAAAACTAACCATCAATGATGCAACTATCAACTCTTCAGGGAAGTCCAGCTAAGCTCACCTTCTCAGCCAAAAACAATTTTTTAGGATTTATACGGCGCTTTATAAATCACAAAAACAAGTTAAGTCAGTGCAGTAAATTTTATCTGCAGCAAAACAGGCTATCCTCCTTAAGTATTCTAAACAGCACATTTCAAGGCTGGTTTAAGGATTCATCCACGGCCAACTTAAAGGATATTTCTAAAATGGTGCTAAGCCTTAAAAGCCATTTTGAAAATGTGATGCCTTGTCCAAAGAACCCTTCCTTCTACTCTTCTGAGAGCATGCTGAGTTATATCATTGAAACGGCCAAAACTTACGGACTATGAGTAATGGAGAACGACACGCTTTTCCTTCTCCGGATATCTTAAACAACTCCGGTAGAATCATATTTAAAGGAGCGAATGGCCTTACGAAAATGGAATATTTTTCAGGTCTGGCACTTCAAGCATTGATTCCTTCGCTTGACATGTATGGAGACAGTGGAAATGATAGTATACAACTAATGGTGATGCATTCAATTGAGATTGCAGGTGAATTGTTAAAACAACTTGAAAAAAAATGAACACAGCCACTTCTCATAAACAAAGTTCACCCTACTTCGCACCTCTTTGGAAAACGCTTTTTAATAAGATAAAAACGTTTCTGGCTTACATCAACATTTTGATTCTAAAGGCGCAAAACCCGGATTCTGAAAAATACATTGACGGGGTTTTAGCGTTTCGCCGTCAGCACGCCGATGCTCTTTTGGAGAGAGTTAATAAATATATCCTGAATATCGATGGCAAGAGCCCGGAAGAGATTCATGGATCCTTTCTTATTGCTAATAAAGAATGGCACCAGTATGTGCAAAGAGTAAACCGGCTTAACAAAAAACACCAGCTTTTACCGGATGGATTTTTTAACATGGTCACTTCCCGCACACGTGAATATGTGGAAGCGCAGAGAAGCCAAGCGGTATTTAAGAAAAAGGCAGGAGTTCCTAAGATGAAAAATCCGCCTTTGCCTCCGGAAAACAATTTAAAAATTGAAAGATAATGGGGAAGCTCGCGCATAAGCCTAGCGTCTTGTCGGACACAGTGAAGACTACCCATACCGCCAGAGTTGTCCCCTGTAAGAGATAATTGCAACTCTGAGCGCGAAACGGCCGGCGAGCTGGTAACTTG
>JABDFG010000013.1 GCA_013286655.1 Bacteroidota bacterium | reverse complement strand
CGGTCCGCAAAAAAATTATTACATCAATTTTTCCACTGACAAGGTGGTTACTCAATTGAATAATGGCGTTTTATTCCCTTCCTATCAGCCATTTACAGCCAGCAGCCCTTCCTATCAGAATCCTGATTTTAATGGATTGTTTAAAATGGGATTGAGCGATCTCTTTGAGGACTATAATATCCTTGCTGGTCTCAGGATACAAACAGATTTTACAGCCGAGTATCTGCTGCGTTTTGAAAACAGGGTGAAAAGACTGGACAAAACATTAATATTGCACCGGATAACAACAAATGCAACTACAGTAGATGGATATCCGCTTAACCTTCAAACGAACGAAGCACAATATGTATTAAAATGGCCATTTAGCGAAGTAGCCTGCATCAAGGGTACCGCAGGACTGCGCAGTGACAGGACCGTTAATCAATCCATCGACCTCCCCAGCCTCGAGCAAACGAATCAATATGAAACATGGGCTTCCGCAAAACTTGAATATATTTTTGACAATACACTTAACAAGGGCCTGAACTTATATAACGGGCTAAGATTTAAGCTGTTTGCAGAATACTACCGGGATATCGATCAGTCCAGTTCCATACTTCCTTCACCCATCTTGCCCTTATTCGGTGAACCGAATAACGCTCCGACTTCTTCCATCGGCAACAATTTTTATGTGGTCGGATGTGATTTTCGTTACTACCAAAAAATTCACCGCAATCTGATCTGGGCCAGTCGTCTTGCCGGAAGCACTTCCTTTGGCAAAGAAAAACTGGTTTACTACCTGGGTGGTGTTGACAATTGGATCAACCCGCAATTTGATTATTCTACGAATATCGCAACGGATCAGAACTACGCCTTTCAGACATTGGCAACTCCTCTGCGGGGATTTTACGAAAACGTTCGTAACGGCAATACTTTTTTTGTCATGAACAATGAATTGCGCTGGCCTATCTTTAAATATTTTTTAAACCGTCCGATCCGATCCGATTTCATCAGCAACTTCCAGGTGATTGGCTTCAGTGACGTGGGTACTGCCTGGAGTGGCCCTACTCCCTATTCTAATCAAAACGCTATCACTACGAATGTTATTACCCAGAATCCCATCACGGTTACACTTACCTCGCAAAATGAACCATTGGTGGGAGGCATTGGATTCGGTTTACGTAGTCGCATATTGGGTTATTTTATACGTTTTGACCGGGCATGGGGAATAGAGAATCGTGAAATACTAACCCCGATCAATTATGTGTCTCTTAGTCTTGATTTTTGAATAGTATATATTTTTATCAACGCATAAACATTGAAACAAAAACCTCTTATGAATCCAATCCTTATTCTACTTGCTGTTGGCTTGATAGCTGGTATATTCAGTGGTGTTATAGGCATTGGCGGCGGAATTATCATCGTTCCCGCCCTGGTTTATTTTTTGGGAATGAACCAGCTCACCGCCCAGGGGACTACACTGGCTCTTTTCCTTCCTCCAATAGGTTTTTTGGCAGTTTATAATTATTATAAAGCCGGATACGTAGATATTAAAAGCGGGCTTATCATGGCCATCACTTTTATTATAGGTGGATACATCGGTTCAAAGGTTTCCATCGCCCTTGATCAGAATACGGTCAAACGGATTTTTGGAATTGTAACGCTGTTGATTGCCGTTAAAATGATCTTTGGGAAATGAATGCGCAAATAAAAAAACTAGCCGGAGAACTGTTGCCCGAAATAATCAGCATCCGCCGGCACCTTCATGCCCATCCGGAATTATCATTTAAGGAGTTTAATACCTCTGCTTATATTGCTGCGAAACTCAGCGAATATGGAATCCCTGCTGTTACGGGCATTGCAGGAACAGGCATATCCGCCTTAATAGAAGGAAAAAACCCATCGAAAAAGGTGATTGCACTGAGGGCAGACATGGATGCCTTGCCCATTCAGGAAAAAAATAAGGTTTCTTATTGCTCCACAAATCCAGGCATTATGCACGCCTGTGGTCATGACGTTCACAGCGCTTGCTTGCTTGGTGCCGCATTTATTTTAAACAGATTCAAGAATGAATTGGAAGGAAGTGTGAAGTTGATTTTTCAACCAGGGGAAGAATTACTTCCCGGAGGAGCTTCCCTCATGATAAAAGCAGGGATTCTGGAAAACCCAAAACCTTCGTTGATCATTGGACAACACGTACAACCCAATATGGAAGTGGGTAAAGTTGGTTTCCGGAGTGGTATGTACATGGCTTCCACAGATGAAATTTATATCACGGTGAAAGGAAAAGGCGGACACGCGGCAATGCCCCATACCTACATCAGTCCTTTACTTATCGCTTCAGAAATAATAACGAGCCTCGACAAAGAATTTATGACAGAACGGGGAGACAAGCCCTACGCATTGCACCATACAATACCAACCGTTCTGGCCTTGGGAAAAATAATCGGTAACGGATCCACCAATGTTATTCCGGATGAAGTAAAAATAGAGGGTACCTTTCGGACGATGGACGAAAAATGGCGTAAAGAAGCTCAACAAAAAATGAAACGAATAGCCGAAGATGTTGCAACAAAAAGAGGAGGCTCCTGCGAATTCCTCATCGCTGATGGTTATCCTTATCTGGAAAACGACGGACCAACCACCACTCAAGCAAAACAAGCGGCCATCAGCTATCTGGGAAAAGAAAGTATAGAAGATCTGGACATACGCATGACCGGAGAAGATTTTTCATTTTACACCCATCATATACCTGCCTGCTTTTACCGACTTGGCACCGGCAACGTATCCAGAGGGATCACCTCGAATGTTCACAGCAATACATTTGATATTGACGAACAGGCACTTGAAACCGGCAGCGGCCTCATGGCAGCTATCGCCATGAGCTTTCTGGGAACATCCTCAAAAAATTATTAATTAACGTATGTATTCGGGCGTCCCATTTGCCTAAAACGACCTGACATATATATCCTTTCAGCGAATAATAAAAAAAAAGACTTTGATTTAAACTATCTTCAACGACTATTCTTAAATTTCTAATAACAACATGGACAAACGTGGACCCATCATAATAATTGAAGACAGCAAAGAGGACCAAAAGATACTGATTGAAATATTTAAAAAATTGGATTATTCAAATAAACTTGTTTTTTTCCACGATGGGAATGATGCGCTTGAATATCTAAATGAAACAGATAAAATTCCTTTCCTCATTCTTTCTGATATAAACATGCCTAAAATAAACGGTTTTGAATTAAGGAGTAAAATTCAGGAGAATAAGGAATTAGCTTTAAAATGTGTGCCCTTTTTATTTTTTAGCAATGGCGCAAACAAACAATCCGTTTCCGATGCATATTCAATGTCGGTTCAGGGCTTTTTTCGCAAGCCAATCGAATATGACAAATTGGAAAACACGATGAAGAAAATAATGGACTACTGGAAAGAATGTATTGCTCCAAGTGATTTTGGTGAATAAGATTATCCCCCACATCTCCATTGTATGTCCTACTGCAATCGAACCAATACTATAAGGATTTTCAATCCTCGTGCCTGTAGCCTAAAGAGCTGACGTAGTCCATAATGTTTGTATAATGTTTCAGACTCACATGTACATTCTTTCTGGTACAGATCGCCTCCAGGATTATAAATGGCACACCTGAAAGCCGGATTAGCCGGGTAATTATTTTCTTAACTATTATCATAAAGCAAATATAATTATCAAAAAGACAATATCAAATTTTGTTCCTTGTATTTTTTCATTTTAAGATCCGGGACATAGTTCGAAAAAAGATGCACAGTGGACAGAAAATAAAGAAACTAAGACAGTTAAAGGGATATACCCAGGAAGAACTTTCCGGGAAAATAAATAAGACACGGGCGCTTCTGTCACATATTGAACTAACGGGCAAAGTAAACCATTATACATTTTTGGCTATTCTTAAAACATTCGGAATGTCGGAAGGTGATTTCGAGCAATTTGATGGAACCCTATTGACGACGAGAGAACCCGGAACAAAATATTACGACAAAAAGGCAATTACCCTGTTAAAACAGAAACTGGACAATTATCAAAAAGAAAATGACATGTTGAAACAACTTGTCCTTTCGCAAAAGAAAATCATCGAAATGATGGAAAAGAAAAAACGATGAATACCGCCTTTATCTGAGACGACAGTGGTCACAGTACTTCCAGAACCTTCTCCAAACGCATCTGCCGGGAGCCTTTCACAAGCAAGGAGCCCTTTTTCAAAGGCTGAGTTTTCAAATATTCACAAAGAGCTTCTGTTGAATCAAACAGTTCCGCTGCACCAACAGAATGAATAGCCGCTTTAAAATTTTTTCCTACCAGGTACACTTTTGTGAAACCTTTTTCTTCTATCAAATCAACAATTCCCTGATGTTCGCGGAACGTATCTCCTCCAAGTTCCAGCATATCGCCTAAAATCAAGACCTTATCCGGCCAATGCATACTGTCGAAATTTTCGATCGCAGCTTTCATACTGGTGGGGTTTGCATTATATGCATCCATGAGTATTTTATACGAACCTTTTTCAATTAACTGTGAACGACTGTTGGAAGAAATATAATTTTCCAGCGCCTCATTGATCGTCGTTTCATCCACACCAAAATGGCTGCCGATACAAACGGCAGCCAGGATATTTTCAAAATTATAGTTACCCGGTAACTGCATATTCAGCACAGGTTGTTCGATAAGCGGTTTCAGGCTTTCCTTTCTTTTCCAGCGCAGCTGTATGAAGGGATCTGTTTTCACCAGAGCTCCCTGCACATTTGCCTGGTTTGTGCTCCCATAAGTTTCAATGCGGGCGCCCGAGGAGGATTTTACCAGCAACTCATTGTCTCCATTTACAAATAAGAGTCCGTTCTTATTTTTTAGATACTTAAAAAGCTCTGTTTTAGCTTTCAGCACTCCTTCAAAACCTCCAAATCCTTCCAGGTGCGCATGGCCTATATTGGTGATCATCCCATAATCCGGTTCAGCAATGGAACACAGATCCGCTATTTCCCCAATATGATTCGCTCCCATTTCGATAACAGCCAGTTCATGCTGATGGTTCAGTGATAGTAAAGTGAGCGGAACGCCTATATGGTTATTCAAATTACCTTTGGTAGCTAATACCCGGTATTTTTTACTGAGTACGGCAAAAGTTAACTCTTTTGTCGTTGTTTTCCCGTTACTTCCGGTTATCGCCAGTACCGGAATAGTTAACATGCGCCGGTGATAGTTAGCTAATGCCTGCAGAGCCTCCAGGACATTCGGAACAAGTAAGTATCTTTTATCTTTTACCTGTTTTTCTTCATCAACGACCACATATGCACAACCCAGTTGAATGGCTTGCTCTGCGAACGTATTGCCGTTAAAATTGGAACCTTTGAGCGCAAAAAAAATTGCATCTTTCCGTATATCCCTGGTATCAGTGCATACAACAGGGTGCTGCTCGAAAATTTTATACAGAAGAGAGATCGCCGTGAACAAAGAGTCTGGCGTCTTTATTTCCCTAATCCTGTCGGACTTCCTACACGTGTCATGGCACAACGGAAACCCAACCAGGGCGCATCCTGACGCTGATCCAGGTAACGACGTGTACCGGGAGCCATCCAATAAGCACGGTCATTCCAGCTTCCTCCTTTATATACACGTGCTTTATCGTTAATCATGGAATAAACCCCGTATTCATACATCAGTTTATTACCACGTGCCACAGCTTCCTCCCCTTCTCCATAATAAATACTGGATTCCACATCTCCGTCCAAATCGTTAATATTGTCGGATTTTGTATAGTTCCTGCGTTCGTCCAACCGGTCTTCTTTGTTAGCGATACTTACATCTCTCCACCGCACCATACCGGGAATTCCCGTAATATTACTATCCTTATCGTAAAGAATGGAATCGGTGTTAATCACCACATCATTGGGGCCATTGGAAGGATCTTTCACCTGCGTTTTAAATACATTTCCGCGGAAAGGACGGAAATCCGCCTTGTCTTCAGCAGATAAAGGACGGTACACATCCATCACCCATTCACTGACATTCCCCGCCATATTATATAAGCCATAATCGTTAGGCCAGTAGGAGAATACAGGAGCCGTAACGTCTGCATTATCATTCAGAAATCCGGCAGAACCCATGTTATCTCCATTACTGCGCTTAAAGTTAGCCAGCATTTGCCCGATAAATTTTTCATCCGGATTACGCACAGCATGTCCGTTCCATGGATAAATACGTCGCTCAGTGATACGTTCCCCAATCGTATTGCCAATTAAACCATAAGATGCATATTCCCATTCGGCTTCGGTGGGCAGACGGTAACGGGGCAGCAGGATTCCATCTTCCATACGTACCTGGCGTTCACCCGACCCGTTTGGGTCAATGGAAGGAAGGTTTTGATTCACCTGTCCGGTCCATTTTCCGGCAAGGTACTGATCCGTATTAAAGTAATCCGCTTCTGAAGGTGTTGGATTGTGGTTCAGGATGCCTTCCCGGATTAAAATAAACTCATTTACCCGGTCAGTACGCCATGCACAAAAATCACTGGCCTGCAACCAGTTCACACCCACCACCGGATAATCTCTGTAAGCCGGATGGCGCAGGTAATATTCTACATAAGGCTCATTATAAGCCATTCTATTCCGCCAGCAAAGCGTATCAGGCAATGCCTTTTTGTAGATTTCATAAAAATTAGCCCCAAATACACGATCGGTCCAATGAAGGTATTCTAGGTAATCCAGGTTGCGCACTTCCGTCTCATCCATGTAAAAGGAAGAAACCGTCACCCTGCGGGGAATATTATTCCAGTCATAGGTTACATCTTGCTCCGAACGTCCCATTGTAAACGTTCCACCCTCAATAAGTACAAGGCCTGGACCCGTTTCCTGCTCCTCATAAGGCATCACTTCAAACCCTCCGTTCTTGGGGTCATTATAAGCCCAACCGGTAACCGGTGAACGCTCTTTAGAACAGGAAGCCAGAATAACCACTCCCGTCAGAAAAGCCAGTTTTGATAATTTGTTGATTTGCATATCGCTTATTTTTTACGATTTTTTATTACTATATAAACTAAAATGAGGGACAACTTATTGTCCTGAATTTCTTCTTTTTAGGCTTACAGGAGAATATAAACTGTACAGATATTTCATTTGACCCATCGGTAACGTTCGTAAGTTTGGAAACGGTCAGATCATAACTGTACCCGAATTTAAACATATCTTTTTGAAAACCTAAAAGCGCTATGAAAGAATCCTGGTTCCTGTACCACAAACCTCCTACGATAGGACCTTTGGTTATGTAAACCCCGAGCAAAATTTGTTGAAAATCCTGCTGTTTCATGTAAAGAATATTCGGAGAAATGGTTGTTTCCGCATCCTTCGCAAAATCAAGTGGAATGACAGCACCGGCATGAGCGGTTATTTTCATAGGAAGAGGGCTGGGGCCAGCCACAAGCGCTTCGTCAGGCTGCGTAAGATGATCGGCGGCAAAACCAAAGAAATAACGTTTGCTATAACCAAGTATACCGGTGGAAAAATCCATGTAGGAATGTTGGAGATTACCGGGTGACTCCATGGTGTTGTAAACAAATCCTCTTTTGGGATCGATCTGATCACCAAATGTAAGCAAGCTCCAATTGACGCCGACCTGGGCATAAGTAGCCTGAAAACCCACCGCAACAGAAAACTCCCGGGTAACATTAAACTGATAAGAATATACACCACTGAGCCAGGTTCTTTTTAAAATTCCCCCTGTTCCGGCAACATCCTGCATCGCCATCAAACCTATACCACCTGAAATTGCATCCACATGCTGGTCGTAAGAAACATGGTACGTATCATAGGTTCCTGAAATACCCGGCCATTCGTTGCGATAATTCATTATAAAACGCGGGCAACGCACGGAACCCGCAAAAGCCGGGTTAAGGTATAAGGGATTGGCATAAAACTGAGTAAACTCGGGATCCTGGGCGAACACAGAACCGCCGTACACAAGTGATAAAATCATTACCAAAGCGAATGTAATACGTTTTATCATGTTATTCCACTTAACTCTTCAACGTTAGCTCCAGTCAATTGTTTCAATTTTTAGGATGAAAATCAGCTAATCCTAACAATAAACCAGGCAATAATTTGTTAACTATATTTATAACAGCATTAACAAAACCCATGAACCCTACTTACAAATATAATAACAATAATAATTATAAACAATGAATTTTGAAGCTCAAACAGTTGAAAGCAATTAAATTCGTTATTTTTATCTAAAAGTTGAGTTGACCTATGAAGTTTTCATTTATTTTTTTGTTATTTCTAGTTCATTTCCATCTATATTCCGCAAATGCAGGAGGCCCGGAACGTAAAATTCTTTGGGAAGGTATTAAAGTAGATCAATTTTCCGAGCACGAAAGCGCGCATTTTCTTTCTTTTAAAGGTGCCTCCTATAATTCCAGTCATTTACCGGAATATTTTGAACGCATGAAACTGGCGGCGGGGACAAAACAGGTAAGCGCTGAAATAAGCAATGCCGTATTTACCGAATTGACTGCCCAGGAAGCTCAGCTCGTAAAAATCAAGGACAAGGACATTCAAATTACAAGTGGCATCGGCTATGACCGGAAAGTACCTTATGCCCTGATACGTTTTGTTCCCATCCGGCAAAATGCTACAACAGGAAAATACGAACGACTGGTTTCCTTTAATCTGACCATCAATTCAAGCACGACAGGGGCAGCCAAAACTACTTCCATCAAAGCACAAACCTACGCTACCAACTCTGTTCTGGCCTCCGGCACCTGGTTCAGAATCGGTCTATTCAAAGATGGAATTTACAAACTGAACTACGCCTCCTTGAAAAATTTAGGCTTGAATGTAAAAACACTTGACCCGCGGAATATCCGGATCTATGGCAATGGAGGAGGACAACTTCCCTATGCAAATTCCGCCTACAAAAGAGATGACCTGACGGAAAATGCAATTTTTGTAGGGGGTATTGATATTGATACCGTCAACCACCAATATACCCTGGACTCGACTAAAGGCTACGTTTTGTTTTTCGGACAAGCTCAGACAAACTGGACTTACGTGCCAGGTGCCTGCCCGCCTTTTCAGCATGCCAAAAACTTATTCTCCGACACCACCTACTATTTCATCAATGCCGATCTCGGCCCGGGCAAACGCATCACAACACAAGTCTCCTCCAGCCTCAACCCAACCAGAACCGTTACCACCTTTGACGATTATGCCTATACGGAAGACGACGCAGTAAGTCTCATACAATCCGGACGTCGCTGGTACGGGGCGAACTTTGACATTGTTACCAACTACAGTTATTCTTACGTCTTTCCGAATATTGATACGAGCTCCCCTGCATCTGTTAACGTTGCTTTGATAGGCCGTTATGGAGGCCCCGCTCCAAATGCTTCTTACCAGGTAAACGTGGGCTCAACCTCACAAATAATAGCTGACCCTTCTGTAGACACGGATCTTTATTTTGCCGATTACGCCGCGCCGACTAGCGGCTGTTTTACCGTCCCCAAACCGACAACTTCCCTAACGGTAACAACTACTTTACAAACCTCCGGAGCAGTAGGTTGGCTGAATTATATAGAGGTAAATGCAAGAAGACGATTAAATATGAACGCTGACCAGCTTCTATTCCGCGATTCCAGATCAGTAGGAGCCGGAAACATTGCCCAGTTCAACCTGGGAACAAATGGAAAAGATACCGTCTGGGAAGTGACCGACCCGACCAATGTAAAACTTCAAAAAACAACTTATACCGGCACTACGCTTCAATTCTCAGTCGCTTCCGATTCTTTGCGCCAATTTGTTGCTTTTAATGGAAACACCTATTTGACCCCCATAGCTTTTGGGCGTGTCCCAAACCAGAATCTGCATAACCTGACCCAAACAGATATGATCATTGTATCACACCCTTTATTTCTAAGCCAGGCCAAAGCCCTGGCAGATTTCCATACTCAAAATGATGGGCTTAGCGTAGAAGTCGTTACTCCCCAGCAGATCTACAACGAATTTTCTTCAGGAGCACAAGACGTAACAGCCATCAAAGATTTCATGAAAATGTTTTACGATCGTTCAACGGGTTATGCTAACCTGCCTAAATATCTGCTATTGTTTGGTGATGGATCTTATGATAATTTATACCGCCTTCCCGGCAACACTAATTTCATTCCAACATACCAAAGTGACGACTCTCATAACCCGACATCCTCCTATGTGACAGATGACTATTACGGTCTGTTAGACGACTCGGAAGGTGACTACGGAGCGAACGACCTGGTGGACATTGGCATCGGAAGAATTCCCTGTGACAACATTCAACAAGCCCAGGGTGTAGTTAATAAAATCATTAAATATTCGAGCAAAGCTCCTCTGCCGGTCTATACTTCTCAGAGCGTTACGGCAGCCAATACTCCTTATGGAGACTGGAGAAACCTGATTTGCTTTGTCGCTGACACCTATCCTCCGGATGGAGATGTACATGAGCAACAAGCAGACCAGGAAGCAACACTTGTAGATACAACCTATAACAATATTAATCTTAATAAAATTTACCTGGATGCTTATCAGGTAGCTCCTACTCCAGGAGGAGATACGTATCCGGATGCAGAGGCGGCGATCGATGCGCAGGTCAATAAAGGAGCCCTGGTTGTCAATTACACAGGCCATGGAGGACAACTGGGCTGGTCACATGACCGGGTCCTTGGAGACAATGACATTGAGGCCTGGACAAATCTCTATAGCTTACCGCTTTTCGTAACCGCCACCTGCGAATTCAGCGCATTTGACAATCCCGCCCTGACTTCTGCCGGTGAGCTGGTCCTGCTCAATCCAAATGGAGGGGGCATCGGACTGTTTACCACTGTTCGCCTGGTGTATTCCGAACCTAATTTTGCACTCAATACCAATTTTTATTACCATATCCTTGACAGTTTGCCAACAGGGCAAATGGTCCGCCTGGGAGACGCCTTCCGGCTAACCAAAGTATCCAGCGGAACTGATCCCAATAACCGGAATTTCACCTTTCTGGGTGATCCCGGAGTCCGCCTGGCTTATCCGAAATACAATGTTAATACAGACAGCATCAATGGTATTAAGCTGAGTACCGGAAAAACATTTACAAGTGTTACTGGGGACACCCTTAAAGCACTTAGTAAAGTAACCGTCAGCGGTCATCTGACAGACAATTATAGTAACCCTTTGAATTCTTTCAATGGCTACGTCTATCCCACCGTCTATGACAAACCAACGGAAGTTACTACTCTTGGAACCGAAGGAGTTGCTCCCTTCAACTTCCTTCTTCAGAAAAACATCTTATACAAAGGGATCGTCAGTGTAAAGAATGGAAAATTCCGTTTTTCATTTATTATTCCCAAAGACATTGCTTATAATTATGGGCTTGGCCGCATCAGCTATTATGGCGAAAACGGCACTGATGATGCCAAAGGCAATTGCGAGAAATTTTACATCGGAGGAACCAATACCAATGCCCCCGCGGATAATATAGGCCCGGGCATTAAACTATACCTGAACGACGCAAGATTTGTATTCGGAGGCCTCACCAATCAAAATCCCTATATCTATGCTGTCCTGAAAGATTCCAGCGGGATCAATACGGTAGGCAACGGTATCGGCCACGACCTGACAGCCATACTCGATGGCAATACCAGCGGAACTATTATACTCAATGATTATTATCAGTCCGATCTCAATAGCTATAAGAGCGGCACTATTCATTACCAGCTGCAAAACCTCAGTCCGGGTAGACATACCTTAACGCTCAAAGCCTGGGATATCTACAACAATTCTTCCCAGGCTTATACCGAATTCGTAGTCGAAAATTCTTCTTCCCTGGGAATCGCCCATCTGCTGAACTATCCCAACCCTTTTACCACCCACACCCAGTTCTTTTTTGAAGATAACCGTTGCTGCGAGCAGCTGGACGTGCAGATCCAGATCTTTACCGTTACCGGCAAGCAAGTTAAAAACATTACTGAAAAAGTTACCCTGACAGGTTTTCGATCCGACCCCATCGATTGGGATGGGAAAGACGATTTCGGAAACAATATTGGAAGGGGTGTTTACGTTTACCACCTGAAAGTACGGGGAGAAGACGGTAGTACAGCCGACAAATATGAAAAACTCGTAATCTTGAATTAATTTTTTAATTTAGTAGCCCGTAAAAAAATGACCGTGCTTAATAATGATAATCGTTTCTCATTTGCGACCTTAGCATTGCTGATATCCGGCATCCTTGGAAGCCATTACTTATCCGCTCAGCAAAAACTGCTGACTACCAACCAGCTTACCGGCGGGATCAATACCATCACTACAGCCGTTCCATTTCTGATGATCGCACCGGATGCCCGTGGAGGCGGAATGGGCGATGCAGGCGTGGCGACCACCCCTGACGTCAATTCAAGTTATTGGAACGAATCAAAACTAGCCTTCGCAGAGGATAAAATGGGATTTGCTGTTTCCTATGTACCTTGGCTGAGAACGCTTGTTCCTGACATTAATTTAGCCTACCTCTCCGGTTATTACAAACCTTCCAAAGATGAGGCTTTTTCGGCCTCTTTGAGGTATTTCTCCCTGGGGGATATTACCTTCACGGATGTTGTTGGTAATACCATCGGACAATTTCGTCCGAATGAATTTGCCATAGACGGAGGTTATGCCCGTAAATTAAGTGATAATTTTTCTGTTGGAATGACGGGTAGATTTATCTATTCCGACCTCACCAACGGGGTAAGTGTGCAGGGGGCTGAAACGCATGCAGGAACTGCCGGCGCGGTCGACCTTTCCGCGTATTACAGAAAGGAAAAGATTAAAATGGGCGACACAAAAGGCACTTTTTCTTTTGGCTTGAACATTTCTAACATTGGCAACAAAATAGCCTATTCCACGAGTGCTCAAACCGATTTTTTACCTATTAACCTGCGCCTTGGACCAGCTTTGAAGATTGACCTGGATGAATACAACAGCATTGTTTTCACGGTTGACTTTAACAAGTTGCTGGTGCCAACTCCTCCGGTATACGCAAAAGATTCTTCCGGAGGACCGGTATATGGCGCAAATGGCCAGCAGGTGATTCTTGCGGGTCAGAATCCCAACCGGGGCGTAGTAAGTGGCATCTTCGGCTCCTTTACCGATGCGCCCGGGGGATGGAGAGAAGAATTACGTGACATTGATTATGCTACGGGTATTGAATACTGGTATGATAAACAATTTGCCCTGCGTGCTGGATTTTTTTATGAAAATCCTCTTAATGGGAACCGGATATTTTTCACACTCGGGGCCGGACTCAAATACAACGTATTCGGATTGGATTTTTCCTATCTTATACCAACAGATCAACGCAATCCTTTAGAGAATACCCTGCAATTTACCCTGTTCTTCAATTTCGATGCACTCAAGGCCCAGGAGGAGAAAAAGCCGGACTAAGAACTATGTCTGTCAGGATCGGCTTTGGATTTGATGTTCATCAGTTAAAAGAAAATACTGATTTCTGGCTCGGTGGGATCCACCTGGATCACACAAAAGGCGCTGTAGGCCATTCCGATGCAGATGTATTAATACACGCTATCTGCGACGCACTTTTGGGTGCGGCCAACCTGGGTGATATTGGCATTCACTTTCCGGATACTTCTTCAGAGTTTAAAAATATCGACAGTAAACTACTTCTGAAAAGAGTGATGAAACTCATTACCGAAGAGGGCTATACGATTGGGAATATCGACACTACCTTATGCCTCGAAAAGCCAAAGATCAAGCCCTATATTCCCGAAATGAAAAAAACCTTAGCCGCCACCTTAGGCATCTCTGAAAACCAGATTTCCATTAAAGCAACCACCAACGAACAAATGGGTTATGTCGGACGCGAGGAAGGAGTCTGCGCCTATGCGGTAGTCTTGATCGAAAAGAAATAATCTACGTTGTTTTTTTCCTACTTTTGCACCCGGTCAATACGTTAAAAAATGTCCAAATTTTATTCCTTAAAGGTCTCCGATATTAAAGCCGAAACTTCCGATTGTGTATCCATCGGTTTTGAAGTACCTGAAAATTTAAAAAAAGAATTCAGTTACATACAGGGTCAGTACCTTACACTCCGTTTCCGGATCAAAGGAGAAGAATTACGCAGATCTTACTCCATCTGTTCCGCTCCTTCTGAATTAAGCTTACGCATCGCTGTAAAAAAAGTAAAAGAGGGTCGGGTCTCCACACATATCAACGATCATTTAAAAGCAGGCGACACGGTCGAAACAATGGTACCTGTTGGAAATTTTTACACAGAGCTTAACCAATACAACAAGAAAGTATACAATCTCTTCGCGGCAGGAAGCGGAATCACTCCCATCATTTCCATTTTAAAGACCGCCCTGGAAACAGAATCTCAATCTCATGTAAACCTGTTTTATGGCAACAGTGACGAAGACCACATCATCTTTAAAAAAGAATTGGATACCCTGCAGGCAAATAACCCTCGTTTAAAAATAATATATACCTATAGCCGGCCAAAACAAAAGCTGGAGGAGCTCTATACCGGACGGATGAGCAAAGAAAAAATAAAAGCCCTCGTTCAAAAACACGTAGACCTCAGCCAGATCAACGAATTTTTTGCCTGTGGCCCCGCCGACATGATGGCACATAGCAATGAAGCCCTCGAATCATTCAGCATCCCAAAAAATAAAATTCATCTGGAATATTTCGGGACACCTCCGGAAACATCAAAAGACAGTGCAAATCAAGATCAGGTCGTTCCTGCTGAAGTCACCATCATCTGTGACGGAGACGAACGTGTCGTCTTTCTCGAACCCCATCAAAGCGTACTGGAAGCGGCCCTGGAAGCCAACCTCGATGCTCCCTTCGCCTGCAGAGCCGGCTCCTGTTGCACCTGCCGTGCAAAAGTAATAGAAGGAAAAGTTATCATGGATGTCAATTATGCCCTGCTCGACTCGGAAGTAGAACAGGGATATATCCTGACCTGTCAGTCACACGCTATTACTCCGACGTTAACAGTAGATTACGATCAGGGGAAATAAATTCCGAAGGTAGCAGAGTAGCAACTCAATAAGCCAATACAGGCCCTAACCATTTTTCGGCTACTTCCAACGCTATTCCCTTACGTTTGGCATAATCCTCCGCCTGCTCTCTTGTTATTTTCCCAACTCCAAAATACTGGGATTGTGGATGTGAAAAATACAAACCACTTACGGCAGCTGTTGGGTACATTGCCATACTATCCGTCAGATGAATCCCGGTGTTCTTTTCCACCTCAAGTAACTCAAAAAGAGCCGGCTTCTCCGTATGGTCAGGTTGAGCCGGATAGCCCGGAGCTGGCCTTATACCCTGGTATTCTTCTTTTATTAACTGATCATTCGCCAGTGTTTCTGTTTCAGCATATCCCCAGAATTCCCTGCGCACTCGTTTGTGCATTAACTCCGCAAAGGCTTCCGCCAGACGATCCGCCAGTGATTTCAACATAATCGCACTGTAATCATCCTGATCGCTTTCAAATTTCGTTACCCATTTTTCAATACCCAATCCGGTGGTAACGGCAAAACCTCCAATGAAATCAAGTTCCCCTTTAGGAGCAATAAAATCTGAAAGGGCCAGATTTGGCTGGCCTCCAGGCTTCTTCGTTTGTTGACGGATGCTGTGGAATTTGCAAATCACACGCTGAGTATCAGAAGGATCGTACACCTCCATATCATCCTCTCCCACTGTATTTGCAGGATACAATCCGATCACCCCATTTGCCTGCAGCCATTTTTCCGCAATTATTTTTTTCAGCATATCCAGAGCATCCTGAAATAGTTTTTTTGCTTCTGTGCCCCGTTCCGGATCATTCAATATTTTCGGATAACTTCCTTTCATCTCCCAGCTATGGAAAAAGGGAGTCCAGTCAATGTATTCCGCAATTTCATCCAAGGGATAATCTTTAAAAACTTTAGTGCCCGTAAATTTAGGCTTGGCAATGATCGTTTTCTCCCAGTCCACTTTCAACTTGTTGGAACGCGCCTGGGCAAGGCTGATAAACTTATTCTGAGCCTGTGCATTTTTATTCTGTTCCCGCACGCGCTCATACTCCAGTGTCAATTCCTCCATAAAGGGAGCCCGCAATTCTTTTGAAATCAGGCTGCTGGCAACCGGCACCGATTTACTGGCATCGTTCACATGTACAACCGGACCCGAATAATTTTGTGCAATTTTTACGGCGGTATGCACCCTTGATGTGGTCGCCCCACCTATCAGTAAAGGCGTTGTAAACTGCAGGCGCTCCATTTCCTTCGCTACATGCACCATCTCATCCAGGGAAGGAGTAATCAGTCCGCTTAACCCGATCACATCTACCTGATGTTTCTTAGCCTCCTCCAGGATCCGGTCACAGGAAACCATCACACCTAAATCGATAATTTCATAATTATTACAAGCCAGTACAACTCCGACAATATTTTTACCGATGTCATGCACATCTCCTTTCACAGTAGCCATAAGAATCTTTCCGGCATTTTTTCGTCCATCTCCCACGATACCGGCTAATTTATTCGCCTCCTTTTCCGCCTGCAGAAAAGGCTCCAGGTAGGCAACCGCCTTTTTCATGACCCGCGCACTCTTCACTACCTGGGGTAAAAACATCTTACCGCTTCCAAATAAATCCCCCACAATATTCATTCCCGCCATTAAAGGCCCCTCGATCACATGCAAAGGTCTTCCCAGTTTCAGCCGGGCCTCTTCCGTATCCACATCAATGTATTCTACCAGGCCCTTTACCAATGCATGACTTAAGCGTTCCTCCACTGTTCCTTTTCTCCACGCTTCGTCCTTCTCCGTTTTTTCCTTAGAAACACCTTTAAGCGTTTCTGCATGATTCACCAATCGCTCCGTCGCATCATCCCTTCTGTCCAGCAATACATCTTCCACCAGTTCCAGCAAATCTTTTGGAATATCATCGTATACCTGTAATTGAGCAGGGTTCACAATCCCCATATCCATGCCGGCTTTTACGGCATGGTACAAAAAAGCTCCGTGTATAGCCTCCCGGACATGATCATTTCCCCGGAATGAAAAAGAAACATTGCTTACACCCCCGCTGACCTTCGCAAAGGGTAAATTGGCTTTGATCCATTTGGTAGATTCAAAAAAGTCCAGCGCATTCTTTCGGTGTTCTTCCATTCCGGTTGCAACCGGAAAAATATTAGGGTCGAAAATAATATCCTGGGGAGGAAAATGAACCTTGTTAACCAGGATATCATATGCCCGCTTACAAATTTCGATGCGTCTTTGAAGCGTATCCGCCTGTCCCACTTCATCAAAAGCCATCACGATCATGGCCGCTCCGTATTGCTTTACTTTATGTGCCTGTTCAATAAATTTAGCTTCCCCTTCTTTCAGCGAAATGGAATTTACAATCGCTTTCCCTTGAACACATTTCAAACCCGTCTCAATTACGCTCCATTTGGAGGAATCGATCATAATCGGCAAACGGGCAATATCAGGTTCAGAAGCAATGAGGTTCAAAAATTTTTTCATGGCCCCTTCACTGTCCAACATACCCTCGTCCATGTTCACATCGATCACCTGGGCGCCGCCATCTACCTGGTCCTTGGCAATCGTCAGCGCTTCCTCGTAATTATTATCCTTAATTAATCTTAGAAATTTTTTGGATCCGGTAACATTTGTGCGCTCTCCAACGTTCATGAAATTGGATTCCGGGCGCAAGGTAACGGGCTCTAATCCGCTCAGGTGCATAAGGGTATCCGGCTCCGGTTTTTTACGCGGTTTCGATTGCCGGGCCATTCCTGCGATCATTTTAATATGCTCCGGTGTTGTACCACAACACCCCCCGACAATGTTTAAAAATCCGGCTTTTAAAAAACTTTCAATCTGATGCCCCATTTCATGGGCATCCTGGTCGTATTCCCCGAACTGATTCGGCAAACCCGCATTTGGGTAAGCACTCACATAAAAAGGAGCCTTATCCGAAAGTTCTTCCAGATAAGGTCTCATTTCTTTTGCACCCAAGGCACAATTCAGACCTATACTCAGTAAGTCGACGTGAGAAACCGAATTTAAAAACGCTTCCGTGGTCTGCCCCGACAAAATCCGTCCACTGGCATCCGTAATCGTTCCGGAAACCATAACCGGTATTTTTCGGTTTATTTTTTCACAATAATTCTGCGTAGCAAACAAAGCCGCTTTCACATTCAGCGTATCTGTGATCGTTTCGAAAAGCAAAAGATCCACACCTCCGTCTATTAGGCCCCTGATCTGTTCAGTATAAGCATCCACCAAATCATCAAACGTCACCGACCGGAATCCAGGATCATTCACGTTGGGTGACATGGAGGACAATTTCGTAGTAGGCCCCATCGCCCCTGCCACAAAAGCCTCTTTTCTATTTTCTCCGGCAGGTTGATTTTTTTTATCAGCAAAATACTCCTCAACAGCTTTACGGCCTAATTTGGCCGCCTCCAGGTTCAACTCATAAGCCAGACTTTCCATATGGTAATCCGCCAAAGAAATTTTTTGCGCGTTAAACGTATTGGTTTCAATAATATCAGCTCCTGCAGCCAGGTATTCCTTGTGAATATCCAGGATGATCTGCGGTTGTGTCAAAACCAGTAAATCATTGTTTCCTTTCAGATCCGATTTCCAGTCCTTAAAACGATCACCCCGGTAATCCTTTTCCTGCAGCTTGTAACGCTGAATCATGGTGCCCATCGCACCATCAATTACGAGAATCCTTTTTTCTAATTCCTTACGTATGTCTTTCATAAGTTTACTAAAAGAGGAAAGAGTGAATAGCGAATAGCCAGTAGGGGTGATGTATTTTTACACTTTGTGTTTTCATTTTATTTACTCTCCCTATTCGCTGTTCGCCATTGCCTATTCGCTAATGACTATTCCTCTATTTAATCCTTCCCGAATACAAAATCGTATCGTACTCAAATCTCACAAAACCTTCCTTATTATGTATATCATAAATCCGATGCAATTCCTTTGTCATGGGTTCAAAATTTACATGTTCGGTAGTGGGGACATAAGAAGAAGACAACAGTCTCCCCTGTAGTCCCTGAAAATCAAATTCCTGGTAATTCTTAAAGGACGCTTCTTTAAAACTTTTGTTGTCAATAAAACTTAAAAAATAGTTCCGGATGTCCTTAGCAGAAATATTTTTGTGATTTACCTCTCCATAATCAAGTGAATAATTATGTAAAAGGCTCTCGTACTCCATTAGAAATTCTGTTTCATCCGTCAATCGGTCATTCCAGATGATTACCACAAAACCTTCCGGTTTCAAAATCCGCACGGCTTCTTTCCGGAATTGTTCTTTATCAAACCAATGGAAGGCCTGAGCCGCGATCAGTATATCAATGCTTTTACTCTTTAAGCCGGTAGCCTCCGCCGTTCCGGTTATGCTTTTAAAATTCTTATTTCCGGCTAATATATTTTCGGCAGCCTCCCGCATTTCCTTGTTTGGTTCGACACCATAGACCATATTTCCGTTATCCAGAAAAACTTTTGCAGAGATACCGGTCCCCGAACCGATATCAGCAATCACGGAATCACTTCGGAGTATCTTCTCTTTAATCAAAAAAGAAAACATCTCAGCCGGGTAGCCCGGACGGTACTTGACGTAGTTATCTACACGGTTTGAAAAACGATCTAATGTATTCAATGGCTTCGGTTTTATTTTTATGTACAAAAAAAAATCTCTCTTGTTTTGTCAGGAGAGATTAAATAGTTCGGTTAAACATTTAATAAATATCTCTGACTTATCTATTCGCACATGCAGCACGATTCGAGTTGGCACCTTCTCATTTAAACGAGTTTAAAGATGGTTGCCAAGGTTTCACAGGGCGCATCCCTCCACCTTTCTGGATAAGCTTAACCCGCATTTCGGGCTTCTTAAAGAACTACTGCAAATGTAATGAAGATTACCTCAATTTACAATTACACAGCTCCTCACTTCCAAAGCCCGAGTTCCTCGAGCCGGATCTTCTTCCGGAAAAAGAACCGGGTGCTCTTCTCAAATGACTTCGTAAAGTCAGACACAAAAAATTGTTGTTGAGGATTTTTCTGAACCGCCACTAACTTTTTCTTTTTCAACAGATCATGTACATACCTGGCCACTACACCCGCAGAATCAATGATTTCAACTTCCCCTTTATAATACGTTTCGATCTCGGGCTTAATAAGCGGAAAATGTGTGCAAGCCAGAATAAGTGAATCTATCTTTTTTAATCTTGGACGGGAAAGATAATCTCCGATAATGGTTCGGCTGATTTTGTTATTGAAAAAACCCTCTTCAATCATACCAACCAAAAGAGGAGTCGCCAGGGAATTTACTTCCAGTTTAGGATTGCCCTGCAGGATTTTTTGGGCATAGATGTCTGACTTAACAGTTCCCTTGGTTCCGATAACACCTATCCGTTTTATTTTTTTCTTTCTGTTGAGTACTTCCTCCACTACAGGATCAATCACATTTACCACCAATGCCTGCCTACCCACAAAATCTTTTACCGTTTCGTACGCCATCGCAGATGCCGTGTTACAGGCAATAACGATCATTTTGCATCTTTTTTGAAGCAATAATTGGGAAATGCGGATAGCGTAATACTTTATGGAATCGGGGGACTTATCCCCATAAGGCAGGTGGGCTGTATCTCCAAAATAAATCAGCTTCTCCCCTGGCAACTCTTTGCTGATAGCGTGGGCAACTGTCAATCCTCCAATACCGGAATCAAAAATCCCGATCGGATTGTTTGCTTGTAAATTGTGAAGAGCTTTTGACACTAATTTCCGCTCATAGCAGGAGCTGGAGCGACTTTAGAAGAAGCCCCCGGAGTAATCCCCAGTTTTTTCATCACCGGAATCATTACATCATCGCTGGGCTCGGAAAACAAAACGGCTCCGGCACTTGCGTCAAGTATGTATTTATACCCGTTTTCTTTTGCGACACTGGCAATTGCCTTATTCGCCTTGTCGTAAATTGGTTTGGAAAGTTCATCATTTTTCTTCTGCAAGTCGGATTGAGCTTGTTGCTGAAAATCCTGAATCCGCTTTTGAAGGTCCTGCAATTCCTTTTCACGGGTTTGTTTGATCAGATCCGACATAGTACTGGCTTGTTTCTGGTAATCTTCGTATTTGCTTTGCAACTCACCCGACATTACTTTCACCTGTTCTTCCAGTTTATTATAATATTCAGTTCCCTTTTGCTTTGCATCTTTCGATTCAGGCATTGCATTGATAAGCGAATCCAAACGTATATGTCCTATTTTCTGAGCATTCACATTTGTACCCATCACTAGTGCAATCAATGCAACGAAAACTGTTTTTGCGGATTTGTTCATTTTGGTTTAGTTTATGTTTGTATTATTTTTTCTTGTCCTTGCTATCTGTTTTATCCCCTTTGAAACCTAAATTTTCCAATACCTCATCACTTTTGTCATATTTGGGATTTGTATACAACATCGTTAATTCACTGGACTTATCAAAGATGACAGAATACGTCTGCTTTTCCGCTAGTTCTTTAACTGCATTGTATACTTTATCCTGTATAGGCTTTACCAGTTCCTGGCGTTTCTTAAACAAATCCCCGTCAACACCAAAATGTTGTTTCTGAATATCCTTCACTTCTTTCTCTTTCCCGACTATTTCCGACTCTCTTTTTTTCTTCATGTCTTCCGTCAGCAATATTTGCTCTGCCTGAAATGCCTTGTACAATTTGTCGATTTCGGCATACTTAGCCTCAATTTCTTTTTGCCAGCCTACGGATGTTTTATCTAATTCCGCCTGGGCTTGTTTATACTCTGGTATATGGGCGAGGATATATTCCGTATCCACATATGCAAATTTTTGGGCGAAAGAAGCAGTTGCTGTCAATATTAACAAAGCTGCCGGAAAAAATAGTCTTTTCATGTTGGTTGTATTTTTATGCCCAGGCTTAAACCTGGACGAATTTAAAAAAAATTATCAAATAACGTACCATATTCCAATTACCCCGGTTACAGCTCACCCAAACTAGCCCCGATCGTGAAACTAAACTGACCCTGGAACTTTCCCGTTATGGGGTTCACACCTGATGTAGGCAAAGCAGCAGGGTCAAAGCCCCATCCATAATCAAACCCAAGCATTCCGAACATAGGAAGAAAAATACGCACCCCTCCCCCGGCAGATCTCAATACATTAAAGGGATTGAACTGCTGAAAATTATCCCAGGTATTACCTGCTTCTGCAAAAGCGAGCGCATATAAAGTTGCACTGGGGTTCAACGAAATCGGATACCTCAATTCAGCCGTATATTTGCAGATGGTAGCGGCCCCGGCCAGATAGCTGCCAGCACCGCTATATACAGCAGAAGCCTCATAGCCACGCAATGCAATAATTTCCCGTCCATCCAGCAGGTTAAATCCTGTCAGACCACTGCCTCCAAGAAAGAACCGTTCGAATGGAGGAATCCCGATCTCCTGGTTATAGGCACCTAAAATACCAAAGCCAGCTTTCGTATATAAAACCAAATTTCGGGCAGGCTTACCTTCATCTCCTCTGTAATGTGTCAAAGAGGTATACCAGGCTGCTGTAAATTTGAATTTATAGTATTCCAGGAATCTGAATTTTTCCTGGGCAGTCTCATCTGAATAATTAACATTACCGGCAAATAAGGAATAAGGAGGAGTAGCCTCTGCGGACAAACTGATATTGGAACCACTGGTAGGAAAAGTAGGCTGGTTAATGGAATTACGGGATATACTTCCCTTGAGGTAAAAATTGTTCACAAAACCATTGCTTAAAGCAACGTTGGTCAGGTAATTATCCAGATCATAATATTTATAGGTAGCCTCTCCATACGCGATAAAAAAATCATCCGGCTTTTTCAAACGGGTACCAAAACCCACTGTTCCTCCAACTATCTGAAGCCTTTGTAAAGTCGGATCAGTAACAGCAACACCATTGGTAATATTTGAGTAAAAGGTACTGAGGGTCATGGAATTGGGTTTCTTACCACCCAGCCAGGGTTCCGTAAATGCAAGAGTATAGGTCTGATAACCAATACCATACGACTGTGCCCGAAGACTTAAAGACTGACCATCTCCGGAAGGCAGGGGTCTCCAGGCATTCTTCTGAAACATCTTACGGGCCGAAAAATTGGTAAACTTGATTCCCAGCGTTCCGACGACGTGATTCGCTCCATACCCTCCGGAAAGCTCCAGTTGATCAGATGGCTTTTCCTCTACTACATACTCAATATCTACTGTTCCGTTTTGCGGATTAGGTGTAGGGTTTACACTCAGTTTTTCAGGATTAAAATATCCCAAAGTGGATAACTCCCGCTGAGTACGAATGATATCTGAACGCTTGAACAGCTGACCAGGTTTTGTGCGCAATTCACGTATAATAACATGGTCATTGGTCTTCGTATTACCCACTACCGTCACCTTATTTATAATAGCCTGTTTACCTTCGTAAACACGCATTTCCAGATCGATTGAATCATGCTCTACGAGTATCTCTACAGGCGTTACCTGAAAAAACAGATAACCATCATCCATATAGAGCGAACTAACATCTCCTCCACTGGGATTCATAAATAACTTAGCTTCCAGGTTGCTCTGATCATAAATATCACCTTTCTTGATTCCCAGAACGCTACCAAGTTCCTTGGAAGTATATTTCGTATTACCAACCCAGGTAATCGTTCGGAAATAATATTTATGTCCTTCATCTACCCATAATTCAATGTTTACCCGGTCAGGACTGATCTTATAGACCGTGTCCCGGACGATTTTAGCATCACGGAATCCTTTTGAATTATATTTAGCGATGAGATTGGGTTTATCCTTTTCGTAATTTTCTTCCAGGTACTTTCCGGAATTGAATACATTCCACCAACGGGCCACTTTTGTTTCCTTAAATGTATGCAGCAACTTACGTGAAGTGATCGTGGTATTGCCATGAATAATAATATCCTGAACCTTCACCCGCTCGCCTTTTTTGATATTGAATACCAAAATCACACTATTGGCCAGTGCGGTGTCCTTTTCGGGTTTAGGAACATTGACGGTAACATTCATGTAACCCTTGTCGATAAAAAAAGTTTTAATAGTGGAAATGCTGGAGGAGATCAGAAACTCTGTGACGACCTTACCCTTGATCAGCTTGATTTTTTCCCGCAGATCGTCTGCTTCTGATTTGCTGACACCTTTCAATGAAAATTTGGAAAGCCGTGGACGTTCGGTAACAATGATATTCAGGGTAATAACATTATTCTCCCGTTTATCCACTTCAATTTTAATGTCTTCAAAAAGACCTTGTTTCCATAAGTTTTCAATAGCTTTGGAAATTTTATCCCCCGGAACCTGTATTTTTTCACCTGTGGACAGCCCCGTAAGTAAAGTCAAAACCCGCTGATCAAAGTGTTCAGCATGAATAAATTTAATACCTCCCAATTCATATTCCTTGGGATTGGAATAATCTATTTTGGCAGAAGTGGAATCCGATAATTCTACTTGAGCGAATGTTGAAAGAGGGATTAGAGTTATAAGAAATAGGAAAAATAGTGAAATGCGAAGCGAAGCGAAGTATTCACAAACCCCGATAAAACCAAATAGACGACGCGAGTAATAGCGAATAGCGAATAGCGAATAGAAGGGAGGGTATGTATTACGTTCCATTTTCAATTTACTATTTGCCATTGCTCATTCGGACTCTCTAATTTCAAATAAACTTACCCCTACTCGCTATTCGCTAATAACTATTGGCTATTCGCTATTCGCCAATCACTATTACTCACTAACCTGTTCGCTTATCTTACCAAACCTTCGCTCCCTGCCTTGATAATCTACGATTGCTTCATAAAAATCTTCTTTCCTGAAATCAGGCCATAACTTGTCTGTAAAATATAACTCCGAATAAGAAAGCTGCCATAATAAAAAATTACTGATCCGGTGTTCTCCGCTGGTACGAATCATCAATTCAGGTTCCGGGAAACCTGCCGTACACAAATAATGTTCAAATTGTTGTTCGGTAATCTCTTTGGAAGAAAACTTTCCCTCCTCCAGATCAGAAACAATGTTTTTGACTGCTTCAATAATTTCCCAGCGCGAACTATAACTCAAAGCAAGTACCAGGTTCATCCGTTTATTGCCCGAAGTAGCCTGCATGGCCTCCTTTAGTTCTTTCCAGCAATCTTCCGGCAAACTTTTCAAATCTCCAATCGCCAGTAAGCGAATATCGTTCTCGTTTAGGGTTTTTACCTCACTGTGAATCGTGCTGACCAGCAATTGCATAAGAGCAAACACTTCTTCTTTCGGACGATTCCAATTCTCTGTGGAAAATGCATATAAAGTAAGGTATTGGATACCTATTTCAGCCGCAGCTTCAACAGTCTCACGAACGGAAGTCACTCCATGTTGATGGCCCGCAACGCGATGCTCTCCTCTTTGTTTGGCCCAGCGGCCATTACCATCCATAATGATGGCGACGTGCTGCGGTAATTTTCCAGTGTCGATCCGTTCCTTATAACTCATTTTTCCTGATCAAATAGCCCGATAGCAAACAGCCGGCAAAACTACGGAATATTTACTATCTCTGTACACCCAGACAAGGTAAGTTTCTTTTGGGCAGTTGTATGCTAATTACAATACCAGTAAAATTATACCAATCGGTAGTTGTAGCGATACCCCTTTGGCGACCAACATCGCTCACCTTGGGATCCTTGTTCAGAGAACGGTCAGACAAAGCTATTGCTGCTGCACTATTCAGGTCAGCAGGGTCAGGATAAACTCCGCTTACATCATCTAAATAATCTGTAAATGTTTTACGCATACCCGATTCAATGCCGATGCCAATGTATTTGTTCAGGGCCCATTTAAAACCAAAACCAAAAGGTATACATATACTGTTCAGGGGATAGCGCGAAGAGCCCGGATTAAAAGCAGTACCTTCTCCTTCTGTTGACAAGGGTTGCAAATTATACCAGACACCATTCAATTCTGCTTTGGGATTAAAATGAAAGCCCCCCAGACCGAGAAAAATATATGGACAGAAAAAATAATCCGTTCCAAGCTTAAAGGGCAAAAAATTAAATTCCATTTGTGCCGAACCCTCAATGATGATGGACTTGAAACTAAGATTGCGCTCCCGTTGAACAGGATCGTCGCTATCAGCGTCACCCGCATGTACATTTGCAAGTAGACCAGCGGCCCGGAAGGAAAACCTTTTATTAAAATTATGACGGAAGCCAATGCCTCCAGCCGGATCCTGGTATTTAAGGTATCCGGTTTGATTCAAATCCCCAATATAAAAAGAAATGCCCCCCAAAAGAATCAATTCATTGCTTTGTGAATCGCGGTCAGGGGCGCTAACTTGAGCATAAACACTTGGTAATGAAACACTTAAAAAACAAACAAACAAAATTATTAACCGCATACTACCGCATTTAACGAAGTTCCTCCTAAAATATTGCCCCTTCGTTTTGAAGACTTGGGTTTATTCCCTAATTTCAAGAGTTAATTAACCAATTTAATCGCAATTAAATGAAAAATATTGACAAATTATTTTTTAAAAGCTGTCTTTTAATAGTTATCGTCATATGCAATACATTTTTAATGTCTGGTCAATGTAGTGTTACATTAAGTAGTAAAAATGATTCCTGTTTTGGGGACTGCAATGGTTCAGCCTTTGTTACGGCCACTACCGGGAAAACGCCGTATAGTTATATATGGCTGGGAGGTCAAAGCACCATGATAGGTCCAACGGTTAACAATTTGTGTGCGGGAACCTATACCGTTTCCTTACATGATGGTGTAGGATGTACCTCCACCACCTCTATAACAATTACGCAACCTAGCCGGCTTAATGTAATAACTGCATCCACTCCTTCTCATCCTGGACAAAATGGAGGAACAGCCTCCGCTGATGTAACAGGTGGAACTCCGGTATATAAGTATTCCTGGACTCCTGGTGGCGCGACTAGTCAAACAGCAACCGGCCTTAATCCTGGTGATTATACTGTTTCCGTTACGGATTCCAAAGGTTGTAATTTAACTTCAACGGTAACGGTCGGCATTTTAGATGGTATTAACGAATTAAATTCAACCGTTAATTTCGCACTTTACCCCAACCCTGCTAAAAACAACCTCAACATTGAATTCCCACCTAATAGTAATAACTCTCAGGTACTCTGCTTTTACGATCTGCTGGGCAATGTCCTTTATCAAACCCGTTTTACGGAAAACCATTACAGCTTAGATGTTTCCAGTTATCCTGCCGGGATCTATTTCGTAGAACTTCGGGACGAACAAAACGGGAACATTGGAAGAAAAAAGGTTTTGCTGCAATAATCAAAATAGCTTGAACGCAGCCTAATTTCTTTTATCGATTCCCCATAACAATTTATTGCGCAAGGTGTGGATAAAATTCTGTCCGTCCAGACGCACCAGGTTTATTTGAAAGTTTTCCTTCCTGATCGTAAGCTGCGTGGCAGACTCAACGATCGCAGAACGTGAATCCAATGATACCATAAAGCTTTTGCTTCGGCCCTCGAGCTTCAGGGTGACTACATCGTTATCGGAAATAATCAATGGACGAACATTCAGATTATGCGGAGCAATCGGAGTAATGATAAAATTTCTTGAATCGGGAATCATGATCGGACCACCGCAGCTTAATGAATAAGCAGTCGATCCGGTAGGAGTTGCAATAATCAGCCCATCTGACCAGTATGAGTTAAGGTACTCATCGTTAATATAAGTGTGGATCGTCATCATGACAGATGACTCACGTGCATGAACCGTCATTTCGTTCAGCGCAAAATTTAGATCGCCAAAACTAGACGTTTCCATATCCAGATGAAGCAAACTTCTGCGATCAATCGTATACTTATTATCTATAAGGGAACTAAGAGCCTGATCTATTTCGTCCTTGGAAACATTCGCCAAAAAACCCAAACGGCCGGTGTTTATTCCTAAAATGGGAATTCCGGAATCTCTTACTAAAGCGATTGTCTCCAGCAAGGTACCATCACCACCAATACTCAGCAGAAAATGGGCGGTATCTTTTAATTCCTTATGTTTTGAAAATGTCTTAACATTCGCACCTAAGCTGAACTGTTCCTTTATAAAACTATAAAAAACATTCTGCACCAATACTTCAATGTTCAATTTCTCCAGCTTACTGAACAATTCCTGTACCTGGGGTAGAGCGTTATCCTTATTCGGACGACCGTAAATAGCTATAACCATACTTTGCAAAACACAAAGGTAAGAAATTATTTTCCCGGAGAGATCGTTTCCCGATAGATCCGGTTTATCTGAAAATACCCACTGTCACTCCGTTCCGCCAAATTTCCTTCCATTTTTCGATTTATTTTTCTGATGGAATTAATAAATTCCGGATAGCCTTTAAAATCATTTTCAAGATTCTTTTCCGTTAGCCGGTGAATCGGGGAAGTCAAATTCAAGCTGTAAAAAATTTCCGAACCATATAATAAAGGACAAGAATATATAATCAGTTCTTTTGCCTCTTCAATTTTATAATACCCTTCCTGAGCATTGATGGCTGTTCCGCTTGAATAGCGGAAAACGGCCCCACATTCATAATATCCGTATATAGTGCCGGGTTTGAAACGCATGACCGAATCCTGTTTCACTAATTTTAATTCAAAAGTTAAATCCGCCGGAAAAGCAAATTTGAGTTTATCTCCTTTGATGTCTTCATTTATTTTATACGACAAATGGTTTTGCACAAAATCTGTTTTGTTAAGATAAACTCCTGCATAGCAAGAATCTTTTTTCTGAGCAGCTACTAATTCAGCTATCAAAATGAATACGATTAAAACGAATTTCTTTTTCATACATTTTAAGATTATTTGATCCCCAAGTTGAGGAGATTTAAATGAAAGCCATTGCATTCATCTTAAAATGGATTACATGATTCACATGTATCGAGTTTTCAGGGATTTGCTTTTCTTAACAATTCATCGGAAATAGTAATGCCACTTTTCCTGATTTCCTCTGGGGAGATTCCTTTTTGTAAAGCCAGGCGAAGGTATTTAAGCATACCAGCATCATCTTTTCTGTTTTGGCATATAATCAGGAGGTTTAAATATCCCGGACCGTAATCAGGATTCAATTGAACAGTTCTGTTCCAACATCCTTCCGCCTTATTCAGATCTTTCCTGAAATTCAGGTAACACACGCCCAGGTTAGCATAAGCATCAATATTGCCGGAATTAAGAGAAACCGTTTTTTCCCAGGCAATGATCGCTGAATCTATTTTCTCTTCCCGGGCATACAGTAATCCTAACTGAAAATAGGCTTCGTCCTTTTGCAGATTTAAATCAATTTCCTTTTCAAATTCAAGGATCGCCTTGTCCGGCCTGTTTTTTTTCAGGTAGAACAGACCCTGGTAAACATGAAATTTCGCTACCGGCCTTTCCTGCATTTTTGCTTTTATCCTGTCAATCACCTTTTCGCATTCCTCTACTTTATCGTTTTGAACAAGTGTGTTCATAAGGCTTATATAATTAGCAATCCGTTCCTCTGTTAAAGGGGTAGGTATTGCCAGATCATTCATTAAATTATATTTACAGGCAAGGAATAAAGAAAAACTTTCTTCCTGTACGATACTTCCTTTAAAATCCGCCAGGTGAGAAAACTGTACATCTTTCATAAGCGATGTATTCATATCAAAATTCAAAACAACCAGAAATGTGTCATTGGTCCTGGATATTCTATTTAACAAACGTTCCATCACCACATTGGGGTCCGTAGCGTAATTTTTCCTTGTCCATACCGGAAAGGTACTGGTAGTATCGCGATCGGGATAATAAAATGGTTTGCGCGTATACGCACTGATCGGAGAAACCGTATAATCCACAAATCCCGCTGCTGCATATCGCTGCAGATTATTACTCACGATGTACTTACCCGTTTTTGTTATGTTAGAAAACGGATACTTGAAATCTTTCCAATAGGCAATTGCACAGGCCACTACATTCACCATTAAAAAGAAAGTCAGGATTTCATTTTGATAGGTATCCACCTTCAGTTTTTTAGCAAGAGGAGTCAGAAAAAAAACCAAAACCTGTTCTTTTTCCGGGAGATACAGCAATAGCCAGAACGAAACAAGAAAAATGATGTATAAAAATCCATTATAACGAGAAGCGTTGATCGCGAAAATTGGACCACTCAGATAAGAGAAAAGCAGGATTCCGCATGTGCCGCAAAGATAAAACAGCAAGACCGGTAACTTTCGGGAAAAAATCAACGTATTAACTGCAAGAAAGGCAAAAGAAATGGTTACCAGAAAAAAATTCTCAAATCCGGCATCCCGGCCCGGCATGATAATATTTGTATTCATAAAGTGAATTCCCGAAAGTGCGGGTATGGGCATAAACCCGGACCATAGCCTGCAGAATACCGCAGCAAATCTGTTAAAATTGAATTCCGTGAACCACTTTGTTGCATATACACTGTCAGGAGGAGGGGCGATCGATTTGATCGCGATCCAGACAGAAAAAAGAATAATGAGGGCCGTCCAGCCGGTATATTTTATGTCTTGCTTTCCTCTTCCGGCTGATATTCTATTCAAGTAATAATTGGAAACCAGAAATACCAATAGAGAAATGGACAAAATTGCACCGAAACCTCCCGTCGCATTTGCAAGAAAAAAAATCACCAGAGCAAGTGGAATAGTTCTGTTCCAGTATTTTTTATACGCAGCACAAAACAAGAAGAGAAAAAAAATAGTCAGGGCATAGCCCCTGCTGATAATACCATATTCATAAAGAACATAATACCCGAAACAAAACAGAAATTTTTGAAGCAGCGAAAAAGGTGAAAACCGTAAAAAAAGATAAATGGCAGCAATCGCAAATGAACCATGCGCAACCTGAACAATAACAGGATTCAGGGTGATCCGGCTGAGAAAATGAAGAATCAAATACCAGATATAAGGATTGGATCCCATTTTCATGTTGTGAAAAAAACCCGAAAGCGAATGACTGCTGCTACCCACAAGCCAGGGCTCCAGTTCGTCTCTCCACATTTCATGATTTATGATTCCCATGAAGACCGCCACCGAATATAAAACAAGGATTAAAAAAAGATACGTTGCATTTTTTCGGATGGATTCTTCCGGAAAAAACCAATGGAACAAATTTTTATTCGGACTCATGATGCCTGGGTTTATCAGCAACGACGACAACTTGAGTAAAAAGATCCCTTGGACCAAAATAACATTTTACGATCTCAAATCCTGCCTCTTCCAAAGAATCTATCGCATGTTGCCGGGACCTTAACCTCGTTATCTCCGCCGGATGAAGATTGATCTTCATCCGGAAAATTTTATTCAAAACAAAGTGAGCGCTATCCAGCACCAAAACGGTAAATCCGAAAGTAGGAGGCCAGAAGAGAATAGCCCTTCCCCCCGGCTTCAAAACACGTTTGCATTCCAACAGAATTTTACGAATATCATCCTGACTAAAATGTTCCAGCACACCCAGATTATAAAGTCCATCAAATGTCGTATCGGGAAATGGCAGATCGAAAATAGTTCCCTGGACGATCTTACCCGCTCCGCGATTTGTCCTTTTGTAAATGCTCAATGCATTCGTTGAAATATCAAGCGCCGTGATATCAATAAACTCGGAAATATCAACATCCACCTGCCCGCTTCCACATCCCGCATGAAGCACCTTCATCCCTCTTGAAAAATATTTCTTAACAAAATGATTTAAACTTTTTTTCACAACGAGTCTGCGATAGATACCGGCAAAAAAGTCATAAACAGCATTTCCTGCCCGCTCTTTATCGGCCCAGTAAATCTCCCAGTCCCGCTTTATTACTTGTTCTTTCTCTGCTGAAGTCATTTTACATAAAGAGATTTCCTATCAAAAACTTTCTTTCGGCACAAACCTAAAAGAAAAATCAAACTGTTTCCGGCATCCTTCCAGGTCATTTTAGAAGTTCCATAAGTCCGGGAAGGAAGCTCAATGGGAATTTCAACTATTTTCTTCCCATTGAAATGTAATAAAAACAGACTTTCAAAAAAGAAAGAATAACCGACTGACTGGTTAAGCAAAAAAATATGTTTGTCAATATTTTTTAAACGATAAAGACGGAATGCGCCGCTTGCATCATAAGGCATATCCAGTAAATGTACCGTAAGGAAATGACCTGCATTAGTCAGGAACTTCCGGAACAGGTTCCAGGTAGCCAGACTGTGCTTGTTCATGTACCGGGAACCTACGACAACATCCGCCCGGTCACTGTGCCGGATAAAATTAATAAGGTAAGAAGGGGAATGCGTAAAATCGCAATCCATCGTAATAAGCGTTTCGTAATTACGGTCATAGGCCCATTTTATCCCAGTCTGATGCGCACTCCCGATCCCGGACTTCGCCGCACGATGAATGACAAATACACCCTTGTTACTTTCAACTAAACCATCTATCAATCTTCCTGTACCATCCGGAGAATTATCATCCAGAAACAAAATATCCATTCCCAGGTCAAAAGATTTTATTTCCCGAAAAATCCTTTCGACATTTTCCAGCTCGTTATAGGTGGGAATAAATAAAAGTGTTTTATTCAGAACCATACTTTTTTAATTCTTCGTTGACCAGAATTTTTATCAGTCCCTTAAAATCAACCCCCGGAGTCCATCCCGTTGTATTTCTGATTTTTTGATTATTTCCAAAAAGATTCTGCTTCTGCCTTTTTGAAATAAGCAGGGGATTTACCTTCACAAAGTTAGTCCAATCGAGTTCCAGGTAAGCAAACACCTCTCCTACAAAATCCGCTATCGAATGAAGAGCTCCACTTGAAATAATAAAGTCATCTGCGCTGGATAGCTGCAGGATAGAATAAGCAGCGTACATATAATCAGGGGCGTAACCCCAATCGATCTTGGATTCAAGATTGCCAAGGATAAGTTCGGATGTTAAACCTTTTTTTATGGCAACAGCTGCTTGAACGATCTTACTGGAAACATAGTTGGAAGAACGCAAAGGTGATTCGTGGTTATAAAAAATTCCAACACCGGCAAAAACAGCATATCTTTCTCTGTAAAAATGGCAGGCATTTATCCCGGCGGTCTTTGTTATGCCATAAATACAGTCTGGTCGAAATGGGCTTGATTCGTCCTGGGGCGATTTTTCCGGATTGCCGAAAACATGCGATGAGCCAGCATAAAACAATTTGCAATGAGGTGAATATTTCCGGATGCCTTCGAGAAAATTGATCAATGCCAGCAGGTTCAAATCCAAACTCTTCCTGAAAAGATCTCCGGTTGCTAATTGAGCATCTTCTGATGACTGATGCACGGCAGCAAGAAAATAAATTTCATCCGGTTGAATTTTCTTTAGAAAATTTTCAACGGCAAGCTCCTGCAAAATATCAATGCTTTTAATTTCATATTTATTTTCAGAAACCTGTTTACGCGAAACACCCGTCACTTCATACTTTTTTTCACGAAGAAGTGCGGAAAGATACGTTCCATCCTGACCTGTATGACCGACAATAACAGCCTTCTTCATAGACCAACAACTTCAATTTCAGGAAGCGGAAAAATGAACTTTCCCCCTGATTTCAAAAACTTCTTTTCTTTTTCTATAATTCCTTTCCGGAAATGCCAGGGAAGAACCAGGAAATAATCCGGCATCTTTGCTCTGGCTTCTTTCTCCGAAATAATAGGAATATGCGTAAACGGAGTAAATGAACCGTATTTATCTTCATTTACTTCAGCAATGAACGGGATATCCTGTGCAGAAATTCCGCAGTATTGCAGGATCACATTCCCTTTAGTAGAGGCCCCATATCCGCAAATCAACTTTCCTTTTTCCTTTATTCCATGTATCAAAGAAATAAAACTCTTTTTGTGCATTTCGACTTTTTTTCGAAACTCTTCGTAAGGTTTTAAGGTGTCGAGCTGGAGTTTTTTCTCAGCTTCCACATGCTCCATTACACTCTTATCAACAGGATAACCGGAATTACCTTTTGCAGCAGTAACCCTGAAACTGCCTCCGTTTACATCATTCGAAACTACATTAACGATTCTGAATCCGACCTTATCCAGGATGTATTTCACCTGGTACAAAGCATAATATTCCAGGTGTTCATGACAAATCGTATCATACGCATTCGTTTCCAGCATGGAAGGAAGATAACTCTGTTCAAAAATCCAGATCCCATCATCCGCCAAAGCAGTATGTATGTTTTTTACAAATGCTACAGGGTCTTCCAGATCATAAAACATGGCAATGGAGGTGATCACTTTCACCTTCTTCCCGGAAAAAAAATTTTTCACCAGTTCGGAAGAAAAAAAATCCGGAATGAGTTTAATAGAAGGAGGATAATAGGGTTTAAATTTTGCACCGGTCGGATCAATACCGGTCAGCTCATATCCCTTATCAGTGGGGTAGTGCTGTAATAATGTACTATCATTACTACCAATATCAATTATCAAATCTCCTTTCTCTAAGTTTACCGTAGCGAGAATACATTGAACAACCGACTTTAAATGCTCAACCATGGAGGGATTCAGACCGGAACGGTAACCATAATTTAATCCGTACATTTCACGGCTGTCATACGAATGACGAAGCTGAACCAGGTGGCAAACAACATCTTTTTCAGTTGCAGGATGGCACTTGACTAATTCCAAAGGCCCTGACGTGATCTTATCTCCTTTATTCCTAGGAAATACTCCTGTCAGAGCTTGTTCACCAAGATAAATCAATGAAACCAGGTTGGTATTGCCGCAAATTCTACAGCTGGTAATTTCCTTGTACATTTCTCTAACTAATAAACGGCATATGAAGGTACTTTAAATCTTTTTGAACAGCCACTCAAAACGGTGCCGAAAGATGCACATAAAATCCCGTTTCGCCCATACGGTTTACGGAATATTCAAACCGCAGCACGATATCGTAATACGTCACAAAGTCAAGCCCAACTCCTCCCCCGATCAACCAGGAATTGGTCAGAGGATTTAACTGGTAATAAAACTTATCGCTGACGTATGCCGCGTCAGCAAATAAACTAAGGTAAAAAGCATATGGCAAAGTGTTAAATTTTTCATTACCCAGCCCATTGAATTTATGGACATTCGGTCGCACGAGCTGGTAATGGATATTTGTCTTGAGCAAGGCAAAACTTTGCCCGTCAATCACATAATATTCATATCCTCTGACATAATCTCCATATCCCAGGGCACGCTGAACATAATAGGGAGGCTGATCATTGGTGGAAAGTTTACCTTTCAGCATCGCATCAAAATAAGTACGATCAAATAATTGCCAGTATTTCCTGGCAGAAGCAGAGATATAAACCAGGTCGGCACTTTCATTTTTCAAAATACCCAGGCCCTGTTTCACAAAATCAATCCCAACAAAATAACCTTTTAAAGGATATATTTTAGAATCGCGAAAATCGCGGCGGAAACCATAACTGGCTACAAACAATTGAAAAATAGTCGAACCATTTTCGAAATAATCTTTGTTCAAAGAAACAACTGAATCACTTACGCTGCTTTTTACAAAACGAAGCTCGGCCAACTGGTAATTGTATAAACCCCAGCGATGAGAATAATTAATCCTGCCCACCCATTCGTCCCTGACATAGGACTCCGGGTTCTTGTAATATTGTACATAGTCATCCACGGTCGAGTAAATGATCTCATGATTACGGTTATAACTGAAACCAAAACCCAGTCCCGAAGCTTGTTTTTTATCAATATAAGGAATACTGTAAGTCACCTGGAATTGTTCCGAATAACCAAAGCGAAACTTAAAGGAGAGATTGCTTTTCAGACCTTTAAAATTATTATCGACAAAATAAAAACCATAGCTCTCCCGGGCAAGATTCGGATTCTCCAGCCAGGTATTAAAATTTCGCTCGGCATTATCAAGTGTCGGAATAGGAAAAAGATACCAGCGTTCTTTTAGGTCAATAAGGATGTCAATCTGATTTTTAAAATAAGGAATGGTATCGATACGGACAAAATTAAACAACAAGGTATTTTGAATATTGTATTTTGCCCGCAGCAAACGGGTATCCAGCATAGAAGCCAAGACCGTGTCTCCGGCTTGAAATGTCAGCTCCCGTAAAATGATTCGTTTTTTTGTACGGTAATTCCCCGAAACAGAAATGGTATGAATGACGAAGTAGGGTTCCTTAGCGGGCCGATGAAGCTCAACAGAATCAGATTCCTGCGCTATGACTGAAAACGCGAAACTCAGAAAAAAAATCAGAGAGAATGTACGAAACAGCTTTTTCACATATTCATGTAATTCATAAAAAGCTCAAAACGCTTGCGCATATCTTCGTCATTTTCGCTTTGATGAAAGGCTGCTTTTACTTTATAATTATACCTGGTAAAGGCAGAAAGAATCGCCGAGAGGTCTTCCCGGTTAATTTTGAGCGTCACTTCAATTTTAGTACTGTCTTTTTGCGGGGCCAGGTAACAGGCGAGGATACGCCCATCATTGCTTTCAACAATTTGTGCGATCTGGGTCAGGGTATAATCCGAAGGCGGCATTTCAAGCACAATGATTCCACCCGGTTGCTGCACCGCGGTCAGACCTGTGATAGACCTTGCCAGGGAAAATTCGGTAAAGGAGCCAATGTATTTCTCATCCTTGGCCAATACCGGGACCAAAGAAATCCGGAAAGTATCAATTAACTTTAAAGCATCAAACAGATGCTGATCCTCGAACATAAACGGACGAACGAGCGCATTGGCATGACCCTTCAGGAGGTCGTTCTCATCCAGCTCAAATAAAAACTTTTCTGAGACCAGCCCAAGGTATACATCACCTTCCACTACCGGCAGGTGTCTCACCTTGAATTCATCCATCAGCTCCATGGCCTTTGAAACAGTATCCTTTAGCGATAGTGTAGGAAGTTCTTTATTTATTAGTTCAGCAGCTATCATAATCGCTACAATAGTAGCAAATACAAGCGTATTGTGCAAGCAAAAGGGGTCTCCGATATACCGGAAACCCCTTTACAACAATTTTTGAAAACGCTATTACCTGACAATAGTAATCTGTTTCACAATTTTATCCTGCGAACTGAGGATCGATAAATAATAAGTGCCGGCAGGCAAATTTTGTGTGTCAACAGTGGTTTTGTCGAGCATATTATTCGTTTGCTGCCAGATGGTTTCTCCAACAATGTTTATCAGTTTTAGCTCTTTAACCGAACTTGCATTGAGTTCAACCGTAAATGAGCCCGAAGCAGGATTCGGATAAACTTTAACTGCGTTATTCGCGTTTAGGTTCTTTATGCCTGTTGGGAGTTGTTCGACAACAACAGAGTCCTGCACCGCATTCAGTTGGATAATGGAATCATTGTTACTTATGGCCATTACCGATTGAGCGGAAAGCATAAGCGTCTTATAAGTCGGCCCTGTTATTTTAAATGCCAATATATCGTCTCTCATGGTAATACCCAGACTACCGATAATACCCGACCCGGAGATGTTTTGATGATCGATGCGGGTGATGCCCACATCCAGCTGCCCCATCGAACCGAAGTTTTTCGTAATGTACAATAAGTTAGTACCATTTGCACCCAGCCAGGAACTATTAAGTGACAAACTTATTTTAGACGTATCCACGATGGTAGGATCATATTGAATGCTGAAAGCTATTCCGTAGATGTCATTCACCTGATTGCTAATGGATCCCAGGGTTATCGGCACCTGAATAGTAGCACCCGCCATAACAGTGTCCTTAGGGACAGCAAATGCCAGGTCAGGCAGACCTGCGATGTAGACTGGCTGCCTTGTTCTTAAGGCATGCGTTAAGCCATAGTTTTGAACAATAGCGGTGGTATCATGAAAATCAATGATCCCATCTCCATTGCAATCCGCGTATTTATCATTTGTTCCAAAACCTGGGAGTGTCTGTGACCAATCTGTAGCAGTTTGACCAATCCAGTTAATGGTGGCACCTGCACGCGTAGCACCGGTTTTACCGTATCCTAAGCCCAAAGCGAGCATATCGTAATTATTGGCAATGCCATTCTCATTCGCATCTCCGGGCCAAACGTCCCCTGCTCCACTCGCACAGTTAATTGTAAACTTTCCGATGAAAAAGTTTTCCGTTGATGTAAGGGTATTTTTGAAAAAGGCACCAGGCTGATCTATTGTGGGATATCCAGCTACCGAAGCATCTCCCGTAACAAATACATTTGTCCCATCACTGGCAATAAAACTTCCATCATTCTCTTTATCCTCCCCATAATAAGTAGCCCATATTCTGGAGCTGGTGGCACAACTAAACTGCAGGATAAATACATCCTGTGTTCCTCCGGCAACAGTACCCTGAAAATAACCACAGGTCGGTACCATCACTGGAAAATCAGATGAACCCGTTGCTCCGCATACCCATACATTCGCACCATCACTTTGGATAGAATAGCCAACATCCCCACCACTTCCTCCATAATAAGTGGCCCACATTAAGGCACTGGTACTACAGCTAAACTCCGATATAAAAATATTACCAGAGGAACTTCCAAGAAAGGATTGATTGTAAGCCCCGGTAAGAGCTTTAGTAGGAAAATCAAATGAACCTGTAGAACCAGTCAACCATACATTTACCCCATCACTGTTAATGGAACTACCATTATCAATGCCATTTCCTCCGTAATAAGTTGCCCATATTCTGGAACTGGCAGCACAACTAAACTGCAAAATAAATGCATCCAGGTTTCCGTTTAATGCAAGTTGATTATAGGATCCAGCGAGGTTCTGTGTAGGTAAGTCTGTTGAACCGGTAGAACCAGTCAACCATACATTTACCCCATCACTGTTAATGGAACTACCATTATCACTCCCATTTCCTCCATAATAAGTAGCCCATATTCGGGCGCCCGTAGTACATTTAAACTGCAAAATGAAAGCATCGGCGTTGCCTCCCAACACCGCTTGATTATAGGCACCGGCACCTCCAATAAACTGAACAGGCAGGTTAGTTGAAGTCGTAGATCCTGTTATCCATACATCCGTTCCATCGGAGTGGATTGAACTACCTTCATCAGCACCACTTCCACCATAATATGTAGCCCATATTCTGGCATTGGTAGCGCAACTGAACTGTAAAACGAAAGCATTCCCTCTGCCACTTCCCAGCGCAGCTTGATTATAAGCCCCAGCCAAATTTTGTGTTGGGAAATCTACTGAACTGGTTGATCCCGTAACCCAGACATTATTCCCATCACTGCTAATAGAATTAGCAACATCATTTCCACTCCCTCCATAATAAGTAGCCCAGATCAGTTTACCAAAAGAATTGAACTGAAGAATAACAATATCGGAGAGTCCTCCGGCAAAAGCACCCTGAAAATAAGATCCTCCTCCCTGGTTAACAGTTGGAAATCCCGCTGAAGTGGATGATCCTACTACCCAGACATTTGTTCCATCGGTACTAATAGCCATGACTTCCTCTATATCTGTTCCTCCATAATAAGTGGCCCAGGTAAGTGTAGGATCTATCACCAAGTCCATGGCTGGATCATACTTATCCAACTTAAACCCAATCTCATTGCCCTGCACGGTATAATGGGTAGCTATCGCATTCTTTTTATCTCCCGCATAGCTCACAGGAATACCTTCGTGTATGTCTCCCATAGGTATGCTGATTTTCACGGAACCTTCCTTTTCAAGCAAAGGTTTATCTGTCTGCTTATAACGGAGACGTATCTGAGAAGGATCAGCACCAGGATGTACAACAAAGTCATACTCCATTTTCCCATGAGCCGAATACAAAACCCAGTCTATACCGGAATAAATATTTTTAATTGTTACTTTTTCATAACTGTGTACATTCCTTGCTCCAGAAGCACATTGGGGAAGATAATAGTCTTTCCCATCATCTGTTTCTTCTTCTTTCACCACATTCTCCTTCTTAATATCCGCGCCAACCAACTCCATATCCGCACGGCAATATTTTACACGTGTGTTTTCCCGATTAGGAACAGCATGCCCAAGCAACTGATTTGAAGTTTCTATAGTTGGCAGTATAGATTGCGCTGTTTGGGTAAACACATAACTCAAACCCTGAGTAGTAATATACATATCCACCCCTGATCCACTGCCTTTAAACAACAATCCCTCTAGCATATTACCCTGGATATCCCCCAGCTGTCCCCTATTCTCCACAAAACGCAAGCCGCCTGCACTTTGCATCCAACTCTTAACTTGCGTCTCCAGAGAGGGATCATTGCTTACTTTAGTAACGGGGGCTGATAACCCATAGACCCTGTCAGGAATAATCGACAACAACAATAATCCTATTGTTGTGATTGCCAAAATTTGCGGAGGCCATTGCCATTTTAATTTTCCGGAACAGATTCTGTCGTCCCATTTGTCTTTGTTTTTCATTTTTGCCATTTGTTAAGTTTAATTAATTTAATTTGATTTCTCTGTCTGATTCGCGCTTTTTAGGCGCTCTGTTTGTTAAGATTCGTTTGTACATGAATTCACGGTACAAATATGGGCGGACTTTAGCCCTGAATAAATTACATTTATTTCTTATTTTTATCATTGATAATTATAAATTATAATTATAATTATATAAATACCAGCTAATTACAATATAAATATTTACACAATTTTTATTAAATATTATACAAAATGCACAATTCAAAGTTACTGGAGCTATACAAAACACTCAATCCTGTAGAAAGAAAACGATTCAAACAATATGTGGAATCCGGCTTTTTTAATGCCAATACTTCTGTCATAAAACTCAATCAGTATATAACCAGAGCCCTGGACTCAAGCGGTGAACGGGAATTAGATAAAAAAAAGGCCCATGCACAATTATTCGGAAAACGAAAATACAGCGAAAGTCAGATCAGCGTGCTTATGACTTTTTTAATGCGGCTCCTGGAAGCCTTTATTGCACAGCTAAAATATGACACCAATAAATTTTTACAGAAAGAATACCTGGTAGCTGAATTACGGAAACGGAAACTCGACAAACACTTCATCAGCAATACCGGTGAATACCATAAATGGCTGCAGGAAAAAAGAAAGCATGATTCCGAATATTATTATGCTTCGTACACACTGGAAAAAGAAATGGATCACTTTTTCATGAAAGGAGAAATCCGCAAAAACGACGAAAGCCTGCAACGCAAATCAGATCACCTGGATATTTTTTTCCTTTCTGAAAAATTGAAAAACTTATGCGAAATGGTAAACCGTCAAAACATTATTAAAAGCAATTATAATCTGCGGATGTTGAAAGCCTTGCGCATTTACATAGACGAAAACACCAGCTATTTTCAAACCATTCCTGCAGTGTACATCTATTACAAAATCCTGCTAACCCTGCTCGAAGGTGAAAATGCAGAACACTTCCGGGAGTTAAAACAATCGCTGGATAAATACTTCAAAGCATTTTCACAGGAGGAAGCACTTCAGATGTATTTATTCGCGCAAAATTACTGCATAAAAAAAATAAACAGTGGCGACGCTCGGTACCTCCAGGAAATTTTAGCCATTTATGAAACCTTACTTCAGAATGAATTGATATTTGAGGATAATTATTTATCCCAATGGGACTATAAAAACATTGTTTCTGTTGGTCTTAAGCTTGGAAAATTTGACTGGACCAAGGATTTTATCGAAAACTACAAACATCGCCTTTCCCCCGAATCCAGGGAAAATGCCTATGAGTATAACCTGTCTTTGCTTCATTACACCCGGAAAGATTATAAAAGTGCCTTGAAACGATTACAACACGTCGATTTTACGGATGTTTTTTACCATCTTGGCGCCAAATCGATCTTGCTTAAATCATATTATGAACTCGAAGAAGTAGAACCTTTCTATTCGTTGGTAGACGCCTATAAAGTCTACCTGGTAAGAACCAAAAAAATTTCCGTGTATCAGCGAACCATGCACCAAACCCTGGTTAAATATACCAAACAGACCTTCGATCTTAAACTAAAAATGGGTGCCGTTTCGGGCATTGCCCAGGAAAAAGCCATTAAAAAGCTAAAAGACAGAATTACCGGCAACAGGGACAAGGCCGACTTTTCCTGGCTTCTGGAAAAAGTAGATGAACTTTAAAAGACAGCGAATAAGAGGAACGCAGATAGGTCCCTTCCCTATTGGCTATTCCCTATTGGCTACTCGCTAATTAACAACTATATTTGACCTATGATTCAGCGAATATACCTGATCGTTCCTGTCACCCTCCTTTTTTTTCTGATTTCCGCCTGTGAAGGTGTTAAGAAGAAAACGGAAAAAGCCGAATTGAGCATCCATATAAAAGCGGATCCGGATATGCTGAACCCTGTTAATTACAACGAAACGGGATCAGCAAACATTCTGCGTTTTATGTTCCAGGGCCTGATCGATGTTGATTATAAAACCCTGGAACTGGTTCCTGTACTTGCCGAGAGCCGTGCCCTGGTCGAAAAGACTACAGATGGCCATCTGAAATTCACCTACCGGATACGCCCGGAAGCAAAATGGGACAATGGCAGCCCGATAACTGCCCGGGATGTGGAGTTTACGATAAAAACTATAAAAAATCCAAAAGTGAACGATCCGCAAACGAAACCTGAGTACGAGCACCTGGTCGATTTTGTTTACGACAAGGATGACCCACTGAAGTTCACGATTGTATTTGACGAAAATTACATGCTGTCGGAGGTTCACAGTGGTGATTACAGCGTTCTTCCGGAATATTGTTACGACCCCAAAGGGCTGATGAAGGGTTTTACCGTAAAGCAATTGACACAGGAAAAAGAAAAATTAGCAGAGGATGCAAAAATAAATGAGTTTGCAAACGATTTCAATTCAGAGAAACGTATGCGGGAAAAGGAATACATCGGTGGAAGTGGACCCTATCGATTTCAAGAATGGATAACCGGCCAGAAAGTTGTACTGGCACGAAAAGAAAACTGGTGGGGAGATCAATTACCTGGAACGAATATGTTCTTAGAGGCCAATCCCTCTAAACTGACCTACCGGATAATAAATGACATGGCCTCTGCGCTTACCGCTTTAAAAGCAGGGAGTATCGATATTATGCCCGGGATAAAGCCAAAAGATTTTTCTGAGCTTTTTACATCCAAAAAAATAAAGGAGAACTATAACACCTATACACCTCCGACACTGACCTATCATTTCCTGGGGTTAAACACAAAGCGCCCTGTTTTCTCCGACAGAAAGACAAGAGAAGCGATAGCACATCTTATCGATATAAACAAACTAATAGAAACCCTGATGTATGGTTACGCAAGACCTGTAATCGGACCTATATCGCCTTCAGCAACAAAAATATATAATTCAACTATTAAACCGTATGCATACGATCTGGAAATGGCCAGACAACTGTTAAGTGAAGCCGGCTGGAAAGACAGTAATGCGGACGGCACATTAGACAAAACGACGAATGGCATACGTAAAGAATTTAGTATTGATTTTCTTTACACTTCAGGAAGTGACTACCGGAAACAAACCGGTTTGATTTTGCAGGAAGAGGCGCGCAAAGTGGGTATACGGATTAATTTAGTGCCCCAGGAAGTTTCCGTTTTCATCGAAAATTGCAAGAAGCACAATTTCGATATTATCTATGCGGGATGGTCATCGCCTCCTATACTTCCGGATCTCAAACAAGTCTATTCAAGTGAATCAACTTTGAACAACGGTTCTAATTTTTGTAGTTTTGGAACCGTCGAATCCGATTCCCTGATAGACGCCATA